>NZ_JADPJJ010000092.1:0-115000 GCF_023073375.1 Bradyrhizobium sp. 197
CACAGCGGCCAACCGGACGCCATATTGCGCCGGCGCCCTTACCTCGGGTGGAAACGATCCTGTCGTGACCGCGCCACAGCCGCTGCATTTGCAACGATGGAGCTGATGCTCCGTGACGAGCAGCGGCGCCGGCGCCGGCAGATCGAACACCTGACGGCTGCCGACAAGTTCCAGCAGTTCACCCTCCAGCGCCATTCGGCAGCGCCCGCATCTGACAGGGCGATGCATGATCGTATGATCGACCCGTTCGGACCGCTTCAAGTGTTTGCCTGCATGGCCGGGCTGGCCGCCGGGCTTCTTCAACCCTCGCTCACGCAGGCTCTGTGTCCGGCGAGAAGCCTGGCCCGGTCCATCGCTCGAAGGCGGCTTGCTGCTATTGGAGCTATCCAGACCAAGCCGACGCTCCAGATCGGCCACACGCACCGTCAGCAATGCGTTCTGCTGCTCCAACATCAGGTTGCGCTCCTGCAACTCCCCAATCAGGGCCAGCAGGGCATCCACAGACAATGAGGAATTTGGCGGCGTCACCCATACCTTGACTCACAAACACATGTGGTCAGTCAAGAGAATACAAACGGCCACCTGGGCAGTTACGCGCAGCGAAGCAATCCAGACTGTCTCTGCGGAAAAGATTCTGGATTGCTTCGCTTCGCTCGCAATGACGGAAATTATGCTGGCGGTCGGAGCATCACTATCCGGGCCACGGAAAAGTCTACGCCGGCGTCAGCTCGTCATACACCGGATAGTCCGTATACCCCTTCTCCTCGCCGCCATAGAACGTCGCACGGTTATACGGCGTGACGGGGTAATCGTGCCGCAGGCGGCGCGGCAGGTCGGGGTTGGAGATGAAGATGCGACCGAAGGCGATGATGTCGGCATGTCCCTCCGCGATCGCGGCGTTCGCCGTCTCGCCTGTGAAGCCGCCGGCGGTCATCAGCACACCACTGTAGAGCGGACGGAACAGCAGCATCGCCGACGGCACGTTCTGCCAGTTGACTTCGGCTCGCCCCGAACCGCTGGAGCGCGGTTCGATGAAATGCAAATAGGCGAGACCGAGCTTGTCGATCGCCTTCACCACATGCGTGTAGAGCGGCATCGGATCGGGCTCGCCGGAATCATTGGCAATGCCGTGGGGCGACAGCCGCACGCCGACGCGGCCCGCGCCCCAGACGTCGATCGCGGCCTGCGTCACTTCGAGCAGAAGCCGCGCGCGGTTCTCGATCGAACCGCCGTACTGATCGGTGCGCTGGTTGCTGCGCGACTGCAAAAACTGTTCGAGCAGATAGCCGTTGGCGCCATGAATCTCGACGCCGTCGAAGCCCGCAGCCAGCGCGTTCTTCGCGCCCTGCCTGAAGGCCTCGACGATGCCCTTGACCTCATCGGTCTCCAGTGCGCGCGGCGTCTCGTAGTCGGAGATCTTGCCGTCGGCGGTCATCGCCTTCACGCCTTCGGCCTTGATCGGGATCGCCGAGGCCGAGACCGGCAGCTCACCACCGTGAAAAGAGGAATGAGAGACGCGGCCGACATGCCAGAGCTGGAGAAAGATGATGCCGCCCGTGGCATGCACGGCGTCGACCACCTTGCGCCAGCCGGCGATCTGCGTCTCCGAATAGATGCCGGGCGTCGCCGGGTTACCGCGGCCGTGCGAGAGCACGGGCGAGGCCTCGGCGATGAGCAGGCCGCCTCGGGTGGCGCGCTGACCGTAATATTCGGCGTTGAGCGGCCGCGGCGAAAAGCTCTCGCGCTCGGCCCGCATGCGCGTCAACGGCGCCATCGCGACGCGATGCGCGAGCTTGTACGGACCGACCTGCAACGGTTTGAACAACGCCTCGAATTTCATGTGGGCCCCAATGGCTAAGAAAGGATGCGGATCATATAGCGAGGGGCGGCCACCGGAAAAGGCGCCGCCCCTACAAAAACAGATATTCCCTCTCGCGGAACGCAGGAGAGAACGGGTGTTACGCCGTCTTGATCCAGACGGCTTTCACGTTGAGATATTCCTCGACATGCTGCTTGCCAGACTCGCGGCCGTAACCGCTCATCTTGTAGCCGCCGAAGGGCACTGCCGGGTCCATCGCCTGGTAGCAATTCACCCACACCGAGCCGGCGCGGAGCCTCTTCGCAACCGCATGTGCCTTGCTAACGTCGCGCGTCCATAGGCCCGAGCCCAGGCCGAACGTGGTGGTGTTGGCGCGCTTGACCAGCTCGTCCATGTCCTTGAATGCGATGGCGGAGATGACCGGTCCAAAGATCTCCTCCTGCGCGATCCGCATGTTGTCCTGAACGCCCGCGAACACGGTGGGCGAAACGAAGAAGCCCTTTGACAGCGCGCCTTCGGTGACCCGGCCGCCGCCGGCGAGCGCTTTGGCGCCTTCCTTCTGGCCGATGTCGAGATAGCTGGTGACGCGTTCGAGCTGCTGCTCGGAGACCAGCGGCCCGATCTGGGTGTTGGGATCGAGGCCGTTGCCCACTTGCAGCTTCTTGCCGAACTCGGCGACACGTCCGACGAATTCCTCGTAGATCGACTGCTCGACGAACAGCCGCGTGCCTGCACTGCAGATCTGCCCCGAATTGGCGAACACCGCCATCGCCGCACCAGGCACGGCCGCATCGAGATCGGCATCCGCGAACACGATGTCCGGCGACTTGCCGCCGAGTTCGAGCGAGACACGCTTGAGGTTGCCGGCCGAGGCACGGATGATCGACTGGCCCGTGACATGCGAGCCGGTGAAGGCGACCTTGTCGACGTCTTGGTGAGAGGCAAGCGCCGCGCCCGCGGTCTCGCCATAGCCCGGCACGACGTTGATGACGCCGGGCGGCACGCCCGCTTCCATCGCGAGCTCGGCGATGCGCAGCGAGGTCAGCGGCGCTTCTTCGGCGGGCTTGAGCACGACGGTGCAGCCGGTCGCGATCGCCGGACCGATCTTCCAGATCGTTGCGGTCAGCGGGCCGTTCCAGGGAATGATGGCGCCGACGACGCCGATCGGCTCCTTCAGCGTGTAGGAGAATATCTCGCCGGGCAGCGAGTTCTCGATGGTTTCGCCGTGGATCGCGGTGGTCTGGCCGGCATAGTAGCGCAGCATGCCGACGGCGCGCAGGCGATAGGCGCGGGTACGGCTGAGCGGGGCGCCCATGTCGAGCGTGTCGAGCTGCGACAATTCGTCGAAATTCTTCTCGACGAGGTCGGCGAGCTTCAGGAGCAGGTTCTGCCGCTCGAATGGCTTGACCTTGCTCCAGGACCCTTCGAAGGCGCGGCGGGCGGCAGCAACTGCACGGTCGATATCTTCCTTGTCGCCCTCGGCGACGGTTGCGAGCAGTTCGCCGGTGGCGGGGTTGTGGGTCTCGAAGCGCTTGCCGGAGGCAGCATCGACCCACTTCCCGTCGATCAGCATCTGCTTGTAGGACCCGTTGGCGAATGGATGGCGCGTGATCGGAATTGCCTGCGACACAGCCATGGCTGAACTCCCTGTCAAATGATTGATTGGTTCGATCTGGGCGGGATCGTTAGGTCGATAGAATACTGCGATGCCGGATAGGCGTAAAGTCGGTGCGGAACGAAGACCTCCCATGCCGACTTGTGCAGGGTCGCGCGAGCGCCATGTTATAGCCCGACCGAGCCCCTCTCCCGGAGACGATCCATGCCGCACCCCGCCATCGTCAAAGACAATGTTGCCGTGATCACCGGCGGAGCGTCCGGCATCGGATTCGCCGCCGCCGCAGCGTTCGCGCGCGGCGGCATGAAGGTGTGTATCGCCGATGTGGATCAGGCGCGGCTGGCGGAGGCCGCCGCAAAACTGTCATCCATCACTTCTGCCACACATGTGATGACCTTCGCGGTCGATGTCAGCAAGGCCGAGAGCGTGACGCAACTGGAGCGCGCCGTGCACGAGCGCTTCGGCGGCACCGACATTCTCATGAACAACGCGGGCATCCAGCCCGGCAGCACGCTGTTCGGCGAACCCGACAACTGGCAGCGCGTCATCGGCGTCAACATGTGGGGCATCATCAACGGCTCGCGCATCTTCGCGCCCAACATGATCGCGCGCGGCAGGGCCGGCCTCATCATCAACACCGGCTCGAAGCAGGGCATCACCACGCCGCCTGGCGATCCCGCCTACAACGTCTCCAAGGCCGGGGTGAAGGCTTTTACGGAAGCGCTCCAGCACGAACTGCGCAGCACCAGGGATTGCCGCATCACCGCGCATCTGCTGATTCCGGGCTTCGTCTTTACGGGCCTCACCGCGAAGGGCCGCACTGAAAAGCCGGCGGGCGCCTGGACGGCCGAGCAGACCGTGGATTTCATGCTGGCGCGGCTGGAGGCCGGCGATTTCTACATCCTGTGCCCGGACAACGACGTCCCGCGCGTGCTCGACGAAAAGCGCATGCTGTGGGCCGCCGGCGACATCGTGGAGAACCGCCCGCCGCTGTCACGCTGGCACCCGGATTATGCGGATGCGTTCAAGAGATTTGTCGAGGGGGATTAGATGAGCCGTGAGCCCCTCATGGTGAGGAGCGCGGAACGCGCGTCTCGAACCATGCAGGCCCAGCTGGGGCCTCGATCCCTCGAGACGCCCGCTTCCAGCGGGCTCCTCATGATGAGGGTTAGAGCGTCTCTTGCTGATGCCCGCAATTCTTGCAGACGAATTTGATGCGGGACTGGCCCTTTGGCGCCTGCACCCGGTTCGGGGCGCCGCATTTGCCGCAGACGGCCTCGATGCGGGTATCGCCCTGCTTGACGACGACGGTCTTCTTTTCCATCGATTCGCGGATCAGGCGCTCGGCCTCCTCACGCAGGGACTGTTTGGACAAAGCTCGTCTCCGCCATAAATGCGGGCGAGGCTTATCCCACCTGCGGCGAAATCACAATCCGAAACGGCTGCTCAGACTTCGACAATCACGTAGCTGTCCTCGACATGCACCGCAAACGTCTCGGCAACATACGGGCCCTTCTGGAGTTCCTCGCCTCGCTCCACCGCGACGGGATATGACCTTATCTTGACGCGCTTCGGGTCGAACCACGACTGGCCGTTGCGCATGTCGAACTCCCAGCCATGCCAGGGACAGCGCAGCATCTCGCCGACGCGCGAGCGCTGATAGATGCCAGGCTCGGGCGAGGTCAGCCGCGCCACGCACGCCGCTTTCTCCAGCGGCGCGCCTTCGTGCGGGCAGCGGTTCAGCAGCGCGAAGAACTCGCCATTGACGTGGAACACGACGATGTCGCGGCCCTCGACGTCGACGACCTTGTTGCCGCCGGGCGGGATCTCCGAGGTGGACGCAACGATGTGACGGGCCATATTCGCTCACACCGCTCTCAGAATTTATAGACCGCGCGGGCATTGGTGCTGAAGATCTTTGTCCGCTCGGCTTCTGTCAGCGGCGTCTTGAAAGCGAAGCGCGGATCGTCAAAGTCCCAGTGCGGATAGTCCGATGAGAACAATAGACGGTCGATGCCGACCCATTCGATCAGCGAGCGCAGATGCCGGGCTTCGTCAGGCTCGTCGATCGGTTGCGTCGTGAACCAGAAATGCTCGCGCACATATTCCGACGGCTTGCGCTTGAGATGCGGCACCTCGCTGCGGAAGCGCGCAAAGTGCTGGTCCATCCGCCACATCGCAGATGGGATCCAGCCGAAGCCGCCCTCGATGAAGACGAACTTCAATCTTGGAAAGCGCTCCGGCACGCCCTCGATCACGAGACTGGCAAGCTGCGCCGCAATGGTGTGTGCGTTGGACTGGTGCTCCTCGACATAATAGGACGGCCAGCCGCCGCCGGTCGGCGCATGCCCGCCATAGCCGCCGACATGGATGCCGAGCGGCAGATCCAGTTCTTGGGCACGTTCGTAGATCGGCCAGTAGCGGCGGCGGCCCAGCGGCTCGTTGGCGCGCGGCGAGACGTTGATCTGGATGTATTCGCCGATTTTCGCGCAACGTTCGATTTCGGCAATCGCAAGGTCGACGCCATCCTGGCCGACCAGAATCGAAGCCTTCAGGCGCGGGTCGCGATGCGACCAGAACGCCAGTTGCCAGTCGTTGATGGCACGCTGAATCGCGGCGCCAAATTCGAGGTTCTGCTGCGAGAAGATGAAGAGATCGAGCACCTGCAAAATCCCGAACTCGACATCGAGCGGATCGAGATGCTGCTTCTGCATGAAGGCGAGATCAGAGCCGGGTGGCCCCCCGGTCGGCGGCCAGGCGTCGCGCCGGGCGATCAAAGGCGAGGAGCGCGGATATGGCGTGGTGAACAGATAGGGCGTGCGCAGATGGCTGCCATATTCCTTCAGATGCTGCTGCCAGCGCTTGGGCAGGAACTCGTTGAGATCGTCGAACGAATGCAGGCTCGGATGCACGTCGCAATCGACGATGCGCAGCCGGGTCGCCATCGGCTTCTCGTCTTCACGCAGCGGACGGTCGATGACTTCACTCATGCGAACCTCCAAAGTCAGTTGGCGAGCGACAGCCGCGGAAACGTCTCCAGCGGGTTGTCGACGCACATCTTCGAGATGATGCTCTTCGGTAGGTTCGGCGGGATCGGATCGTCGCCGTCGAACTGCCAGTGCGGATAGTCGGACGCGAACAGGAACATCTTTTCGGAGCCGATCTGGTCGATGATCTCCTCGACGCTTTTGGCGTCGGCCGGCGCGTCGAACGGCTGCATGGTGACGCGAAAATTGTCGCGGATGATCGCAGCCGGCTCGCGCTCGACCCAGGGCACCTCGACGCGCACCCCGCGCCAGGTCTTGTTGGCGCGCCACATGAAGGTCGGCAGCCAGCTCACACCGGATTCCATCAGCACGACCTTGAGGTTCGGAAACTTGCCGAACACGCCCTCATAGATCAGGCTCAAGATCTGCGCCTGAAACGCCTGCGCCTCGACGAAGTAATATTCGTAGCGGTGCGACGGCCAGCCGGCTGAGCTCGGCGCCTGCCGATATTGCGTGCCGGCGTGGATCGCGAGCGGCAGCTTGTATTTCTCCGCGAGCCGATAGACCGGCCAAAAATGCCGCCGCCCCAGCAGCGTCTCGCCCTGAGCCAGCACCAGGATGGAGACGAAGCGATTGTCGCCGGCGCGGCGCTCGATCTCCTCGATCGCCAGATCCGGATCCTGCATCGGCACCACGATCGAAGCCCGCAGGCGCGGATCGCGCGACAGCCACTCAGTGGCGATCCAGTCGTTGATCGCCTTGCAGAAATCGGCCCCCATGTAGGGGTCGAACACGGCCTGTGCGCCATAGAGCACGTTGAGGATCGCGTGGCTGGCACCGAGCTGCTCGAACGCGCCCTTCTGCACCATCGCGAGATCGGAACCAGGCTTCGTGCCATTGGCCGGCCGCCAGTCGGCGCGGCCCGCCAGCGGCATGCTCGGTGGATAGGAGGTGAGATCGAGTCCGTCGATGGCGCGGCTCACGACCTGCTCTTTCCAGTGATCGCTGAGATAGGGCAGCAGCGTCGTGCGCGTGCCACCAACAGCCGGGTGGACGTCGCAGTCGATCCGCGTCACCGCCATGAGCTTCCTCGCCGATATCTTGTAAGCACATCTTATTGGCGGCGTGCCGCCCGCGAAGACTGCCCCTGCCCGTACGTTTGCGCAAGGTCGCGCGACCGCGCGATCCGTCATGGCTCGGTTGCATTTCCCAAGCGCGATATGAAGTTTGGCGGAATGTGCTCCGCCGCCGAAGCAGCGGAGCGCATTGGTCCGCCGCCTTCTTGCGTATTGTCTATGCCCATCAAGCCTCGATCAAGAGCGCGGCCCGAAGCGATGGCGCAGCGGCTGCGCGGCTCGATCAGGCTGAAGCCGACCGACGAGGGCGCGGCCTTCGAGCTGCCGTTTCCAATAGCCTAGATCGCGAACACCCAGGCGGCGACGATGGTGCCGATGGTGACCAGACCGGCGATGGTCCAGCCGGCGGCGTATTCCAGCTCAGGATGACCGGTTGCCCGCATGATCTCTGCCGGATCGGCGGTATGCTTCTGTGCCATGACAGCCTCGCACATTACTTCCTGCGTCATATGTAAGTCGCATCAGCAGCCATTAGGTTCCATCACGGAAATGCGAGGAATGACGCAGCTTGGTTTGTTCGCCGATCCGCAAGAAGGCCCCGTCGGCCTTCGCTACACGGACAATTTTATCGAGGCCGCCGCCGAGCAGGCGCTGATCGGCCGCATCGCGGCATTGCCGCTCCAGCGCTTCCAGTTCGGCGCCTTCGAGGGCAACCGCCGGGTGGCGTCCTTCGGCTATCGCTATGACTACGCCCTGCAGCGGCTGGCGGAGGCCGAGCCGATCCCGGACTGGGTGCTGCCCCTCGCGCATCAGGTCGAGAGATGGGCGGGCCTCGTTGGCGGCAGCGTCCAGCAGGTGCTCTGCACCGAATACGACGCGGGCGTCGGGATCGGCTGGCATCGCGACAAGCCGCATTTCAAAGAGATCCTCGGCCTGTCGCTTGGCTCGTCCTGCAAATTCCGCTTCCGCCGCCGTAGCGGCGACAAATGGGAGCGCCACACGCTCGAAGCCCTGCCGCGCTCGCTTTACATGATGGACGGCGAGGCGCGGTCGCAATGGGAGCACAGCATCCCGCCGGTCGAGGCGCGCCGCTACTCCATCACCTTCCGGACGATGAAGCAGGCCTGACGGGCCGGCCAAGACAAAAAACGCGAAAACAACCCCATGCACAGTAGAACGGCGTTCTCGGCGCGAGGCTCGGCCCTGCGGCGTAACCGTTTGACACCTCGATGCAAAACAGCCGCGCCGCGCACAGGCGCAAGGCCTGGCGAACTTGCCTTCCAATTCGCGTTTACATGCTAAACTGGTTCCACGCGCCGCCCAGGAAGGAAGCCGCGATTGCGGGTCCAGGGAGCCACGAATGAGACCCGTTCGATTGATCTTCGCCCTCGCTGTCGCAACCGCGTCCGGCGTCGCCGGTGCCTCCGGCGCGACGCCGGCAAAGGTCTCCGGCTCGACGGCGCTGGCGCTCGCGGGGGTGATCGCGCCGCTGTCACCGGTTCTGTCCGGCGCCGAGAAGAAGGCAATGGCGATGCTGTTCGCCGCCAACAGCGACATTCCCTACAAGAAGCCGATCGTGGTGACGGCCGATAGAATCGTCTGTCGCACCGGCAACGTCGACATCACCGTCCGGAACTGCGCGGTCGCCTTCGGCAAGAAGACCAGGACGGTGAATGGCTCCACGGCCAACGAGATATTCGCCACCGAAGCGCTGGCCGGCATTCCGCCCGACGGCGCGGCGGGATCGAATTTCGAGAGCCTGACGAACCTGAGCTGCACGATCGACCCCAATGCCATCAGGCGGAAGGACGGCGGCGGGGCGGATTGCACGTTCCGGCCGGGGAATTGAACCGGGCCGGGAGGACGAAACCGGGGTGCCGTGAAATCGCCTCAAGGCCAACTAACTAATAAGGCGAATTGAAAAGACAGGCCAAACGCGCGAGCCCATATCGGGCACGCGGGGCCGACACCGACATGAAGAATTATCTCGCATTTTTTCTAATTCTGGGCGTGACGGCAGCCTCCGCGCACGCTCCGTTGCCGATGCTTCCGGCCGCGCCGTCCGATCTCGTCCGGGTGGGCCTCACCGACAACGACACGAGCGCCGGTGGCACCGCGCGGCTGTGCGAGCAGGTCACCTTCTCGCGCGGCCTGCGCTACGGCGAGAGCGAAGCCAATGTGCTCGATATCGCCACCAGCACGGCCAAGGCGGATACCCCGCGGCCGGTGCTGCTGTTCGTGGCCGGCGACACCTTCACCGGCGACCACGCCGCGCCGGAGCTGTCGCGGCAGATCCAGGACCAGGCCATGTGCTTTGCCGCGCGTAACGACATGATCGGCGTGCGCGTCAGCTACCGGCTGGCGCCCTCGGCGACCTGGCCCACCGGGGCGACCGACGTGGCGGCGGCGCTGTCCTGGATCCACGGCAATATCGACCTGTTCAATGGCGATGCCCGCGAAATCGTCGCGGTTGGCTACGGCGCTGGCGCCTTCCATGTCGCCACCCTGCTGGCCCATCCCGAGTTCCAGACCGACCGCGCCGATGTCGCGGCGGTCGTGCTGGTGTCCGGGGTCTATCGCGCGGGCAAAGACGCGAGCGACAGCGAGAAGGCGTATCTCGGCAGCGACGCCCGCCAGTATGACAAGCGCTCGGTCTTCCCCGGCATCCTCAATGTCGAGGTGCCGATCGTGCTGGCCTGGGCCGCGGACGATTCCGCCGGGCTCGTGGCACAGGGCGAGACCCTGAAGAAGACGCTCTGCGGCGCCGGCCATTGTCCGCGCGCCACACTGCTGCGCAGCCGCGACGGCATCGCGAGCGCCTTCGGCCTCGATGGCTCCGGCGACAGCCTCGCCGAGCCGACGCTGCTGCTGGTGCATCAACTCGAGGCGCGCGGGTTGCCGTAGCGGCACCCCGCTATCAGCGTCAGCGAGGCTGCCGTGTGGCTCCGAGCGCGCCGCGCACGGTCGAACGGAGCCATCAGGCCACACGATCGACAAGCGCTTGACCTAGATCAAGCGGCCCTGGTGCAAATTGTGCCGACCTCGATCAGGGCCAACGTCAAGGTATCGAGCATGCGCGTCTCCGGCAGGATGCTGTTCGTGTTGATGGTTGCCCTGGCATCGCTCGGGGCGATGTCCCAGGAGCGCGCCGATCAATCCTCCGTCGACAACGAAATCCGCATCGGCAACGTCATGCCGTATTCAGGACCGCTCTCCGAATTCGGCGCCATCGGCCAGGCGGAAGCCGCCTATTTCGACATGGTCAACGCGCGTGGCGGCATCAACGGCCGCAAGATCCGCTTCATCACCCGCGACGACAATTCCGACCCGGCGACCGCGCTGGAGCTGACCCGCAATCTGGTCGAGACGGACGACGTGCACCTGATGTTCGGCTCGTTCGGCACGCCCGGCAATCTCGCCACGCGCTGGTATCTGAACGAGAAGAAGATCCCGCAGCTGTTCGTCGCATCCGGCGACGAGGAGCTGAGCCAGGCCAAGGCGTTTCCCTGGACCATGGGCTGGCAGCCGCCGTTCCGGTCGGAGGGGCGCATCTACGCCAACTACATCCAAGCCTATTATCCGCGGAAGAAGATCGTAGTGCTCTGGCAGAACGACCAGTTCGGGCGTTCGCTCCTCAAGGGCATCGAGGAAGGTCTTGGCGATCTGAACCGTCTCATCCTCGTCGACATCGCCTTCGACATTGCCGACGAGCATCTCGACGGACACGTCTCGATCCTCAAACGCGCCGGCGCCGATGTTTTCGTCTTTCTCGGTGTGCCGTCGACGGCGTCCAAGGTGATCAAGCTGGCGGCGTCACTGAAATGGCGCCCGGTCTTCATCGTCAACGACGCCTCCGCCTCGATCGCCAACGCGATGGCGCCCGCAGGCCTGGAGAATTCGGCCGGTGTGATCTCGGCAGCCTTTCTGAAAGATCCAAGCGATCCCGCGTGGAAAGACGATCCTGCCATGAAGGACTGGTTCGCCTTTATGGACAAGTACCATCACGTCGAAAGCACCAACAACAGCGCGGCGCTCTATGGCTACGCCGCGGCCGAGACACTGACGCAGGTGCTGAAGCAATGCGGCGGCGACTTCTCGCGCGAGAACATTATGCGTCAGGCAGCTTCGCTCAAGAGTTATCAGCCTTCCGTCGCGCTGCCCAACATCAGGATGAACACCTCGCCGAACAGCTACCTGCCGATCAGGCAGATGCGGCTGGTCCAGTTCGACGGCCGGTCCTGGCAACCCTTCGGCGAGGTGATCGAAACCGCATTCACCGAAGGTGCTGCGCGATAGGCGCAACGTCAGTCTATGGTGGTTGCGGCAAATGCCTTTTCGTTTCATGACGAATGCTTAAAATCGACCCAGATCTGCATTCACTCCGCCGGGAGCTCCTCCAAATGACCGAGACCATCCGCATCAAGCGCTTCAATGCGCGCCCCGTGATCGTGCCGATGAACCTGCCGCTCAAGACCTCGACCGGGGCTGTCGCAAAGGCGCCGCTGGTGCTGATCGACTGCGAGACCGACCAGGGCGTGCGCGGGCACGCCTATCTGTTCTCGATCACGCCCTCGGCCTTGAAGCCGCTGACGGCGATGGTCACGGAAATGTCGGACCTCGTCGCCGGCGACGAGCTGCTGCCGTTCGAGATCGAGCGCAAGCTGACCCAGCGTTTCACGCTGCTGGGGCTCGCCGGCCTGCAGCGGATGGCACAATCCGGCATCGACATGGCCGCATGGGACGCGCTGGCGCGCGCACGCGGCCTGCCGCTGGCGCGGCTGCTCGGCGGGACGCCGAAACCGGTCAGAGCCTACAATTCGAAGGGCCTCGGCATCATGCCGGCGGGTGCCGCGGTGGAGGAAGCTCACAAGCTGCTGGCCGAGGGCTTTCAGGCCGCAAAGATCCGCGTCGGCCGCCCCGATGCGCGGGAAGACCTGAAGGTGGTGCGCGCGGTGCGCAAGGCCGTCGGCGACGACGTGACGCTGATGTGCGACTACAACCAGGCGCTGACGGTGACTGAAGCCATCCGCCGCGGCGAGATGCTCGACGATGAGGGGCTGACCTGGATCGAGGAGCCGATCCGTCACGACGACTATTCCGGCTGCGCCCGTATCGCGGATGCGCTGCGCACCCCGGTCCAGATCGGCGAGAACTTTGACAGCGCGTTCGCGATGCAGTCCGCGCTGTCGGCGGAAGCCTGCGACTACGTGATGCCCGACGTGCAGCGCATCGGCGGCGTCACCGGCTGGCTGCGCGCCGCGGCGCTCGCGCATGCCGCCGGCAGCGAGATGTCGACGCATCTGTTCTCGGAAGTCAGCGCGCATTTGCTTTGCGTGACGCCGACCGCGCATTGGCTGGAATATGTCGACTGGGCCGACGCGGTGCTGGCGACGCGGTTGCAGATCAAGGACGGCTTTGCGCTGCCGTGCGAGGAGCCCGGCAACGGCATTGCGTGGGACGAGGCGGCGGTGAGGAAGTATCTGATTGATTGATCGACACTGTTTCCTTGTGGCCATCCTTCGAGACGCCCGCTTTTAGCGGGCTCCTCAGGATGAGGTCCTGTTGCGCGGCGAGACCGTAGACCCTCCGGCAAGACTGTAGACCCTCATGGTGAGGAGCGCCGCTTACGGCGCGTCTCGAACTATGAAGGCCGAGCACTCTCGCAGCCTCGCCATATGCGTTAGGCCTGCCGGGACCGGGCGAGGGAGCGCCGTCAACGCACCGCCGCGTTCAAATCCATCGTCTCCAGCAGGCTGTTCTGGCGCCAGTCGATAAAAGCATCCTTGAGACGGCTGATGATTCCGGCATGCTCAGGCATACCCCAGAGATTGCGCTGTTCAAGCGGATCGCGCTCGAGATCGAACAACTGCCCGTCCTCGGCGCCGTGGATGAACACGACCTTCCAGCGGTCATCGCGCACCATCGTGATCAGCCGCGCGCCGGTCATGGCGACGTCGCCGGCTTGCTCGCTGAACACGAACTCGCGGCCACTCCATTCCTCGCCCTTCAGCGCCGGCAGCAAGCTGCGGGCCTGGAACGGCTTTGGATGCTGCGCGCCGGCAAGATCGAGGATGGTCGGGCCCAGATCGAACAGCTGGCACTTTTCGCGGATTCGCCGCCCGCCGCTGAACAGTCCTGGTGACCAGAACAGCAGCGGGATGCGGGTGACGGGCTCGTACATCGACCATTTCTGGCTGAGACCGTGTTCGCCGAGATTGTCACCGTGGTCCGACATGAAGACAACGACGCAATTGTCAAGGTAGCCCTTGTTTTCCAGCACCTCGATCAGGCGGCCGATCTGCTCGTCGATCATGGTGACGTTGGCATAGTAATGCGCGCGCAGGCGCCGCATCTCTTCGTGCGTCGGCGCCAGCTTCCATGACACCGCGTCGTGGTCGACCTCGGTGTCATGGCGCCGCTTCTCCTTCAGATACGCCGGAAGCCCCTCGATCTCGGCCTCGGTCGGCTGCGGCACCGGAAGGTCGTTGCGCGCGAGATAATGCTCCAGATATTCCGGCAAGGGGTCATAGGGCGGGTGCGGTCCGGGCAGGCCGATCTGCATGAACAGCGCTTCCGGCTTGGGGCGGGTCTCCAGCCACCACATCGCGGTCTCGGCGACAAAAATGTCCGGATGCAGCGACTTCGGCATCTCCCAGGTGAACGCGCCCATCCGGTCGCCATAATCCGGCAGGCTGCGATAGCCGGCGCGCGACGGCTTTGTCAGCTTGTGCGTGGCGAAGGCCTTGTCGAGCTCGTCGGCGAACCAGCGTCCCTCGAAAAAGCGATCCTTGTTCTCGACCACGAAGCGTTCGTGAAAGCCAGCCTTGGCGTCATAGGGGATCGTGTGCATCTTGCCGACATTGACGCAGTGATAGCCGGCTTCCGCCAGATTGCTGACCCAGGTCCTCTGCCAGTGCTGCCCGTTCTTCAGGACGCCCGAGGCGTGCGGATAGAGACCGGAGAACAATGCCGCGCGCGAGGGAACGCAGCTTGGCGCATTGATGAAGCAATTATCGAAATAGATGCCTTCACGCACCAGACGATCGAGGTTCGGCGTCTTCATGTAGGGATGGCCCGTCGCCGCGATCGTGTCGAAGCGTTGCTGGTCGGTCATGACCAGGACGATGTGGGGCTTTGTCACGATTGTTTTGTCCTACGCGGCATTGGGAGAGGAGAAAATATGTCTGACATAATAATTCTTGTCAAACTGCCATTGGCTGGATTATCGTTCAGAACGGCCGCGTTTATGGCCGGTCATTTCTTCGCAGCCGCAATATATCAGACATTAAACCCAGCAGAGCCGGATCAACGTGGCAAAGGCCGACAGCAAGGACAGTCAGCAATCAAGCGGTCACGTCGCCCGCGAGGTGGCGCGGCTGATCCTCACCGGCGTGTGGCGCGAAGGCGCGACCCTGCCGCGCGAGATCGAGCTTGCGTCACGCTTCGGCGTCAGCCGCGCATCGATGCGCGAATCGCTTTCGCTCCTGAAGGCGAAGGGGCTGATCGCCTCGAAGCAGAAGGCCGGCACGCATGTGCGCGCGCGCTTCGACTGGAACATGCTCGACGCGGAACTGCTGAACTGGACCTTGACGGCGTTGCCGACGCAGGAGTTTGCCAAGCAGATCATGGAGATCCGCAGGATCGTCGAGCCCGAGGCCTGCGCGATTTGCGCGACGCGCGGCACGGACGAAGACTTTGCCAGGATCGAGCGGGCCTATCGCGGCATGGACGCTGCCGGAATGGACCGCGTCGCCTATGCCGAGCCCGACTTGCAGTTTCACCGCGGCATTCTCATCGCCACGGGCAATGATTTTCTGATTGCTTTTGGCGCCACGGTCGCAGCCGCACTGCGGATGTCGTTCAACTTGTCGAGCACCAATCCGGGCGCGCCGCGCAAGAGCCTGCCCTATCATCGCGCGGTGCTTGAGGAAATCTGGGCGCGCAATCCCGACGGCGCGCGCCAGGCCATGCACAAGCTGATGGATCTCACCGAACAGAACATCGTCTCGGCCATGTCGCGCCAGAAGAAAAAGGACACCGAGGACGAGAAGGCCCGCACCAGACGGGCGCGTTGAAACCGGCATACAATATTGAGGGAGATCAAGATGAAGAACGCATCGCGCGCGAGTTCGCTCACCCGCCGTAAACTGCTCAAGGCCAGTGCCGCGACCGCGGCGCTAGCCGCGTTCCCCGCGCCGCTGATCGCGCAGACAAAACCATTTGCCGGCGTGACGCTGCACGGCGCCTCGTTCCAGCACCGCTTCTTCACGCTGCTGCAAAAGTACATTCCCGAGTTCGAGGAACAAACCGGCATAAAGGTCGACCTGCAGCTCTCGGCCTTCCCGGTCTACAACCAGCAGGCCAATCTCGAACTGTCCTCGGGTGGCTCGGCCTACGACTTCGTCAACGTCACCTTCATCCTCGCTGCGCGCTGGGTCGCTGCGGGGCTGCTCGCCGATCTCAATGAATTCACCGGCGATCCCAATTTGACGCCCGCCGAGTGGAATCCCAAGGACTTCGTCGAAGGCGCGCAGGTGCCCTATCGCGACGCCAAGGGCGGCACCTATGGCTATTCCTGGGAAGGCGGCGCGATGCTGATGGGGCTGTCGCGCATGGACCTGATGGAAAAGAAGGGGCTGAAGATCCCCAAGACGTTCGCCGAGCTCCAGCAGGTCTGCGCCGAGATCAACGGCACCGATGGCGTGAGCGGCATCACATCCTTCCAGCTTCATCACTGGAACCTGCCGCCTTACATCCAGGGCTTTGGCGGCGACATCTTCCGCAAGCCGCCGGGCGACATCATGCCGGCGCTGAACACGCCGGAGACCATCCAGGGCATCGAGTTCTACGCGAATCTGTTGAAGAACGCGCCGAAGGGCGTGCTCACCTATACCGAGGACCAGGCGCGGCAGTCGCTGCTCACGGGACGTTCCAACATCTTCATCCATTCCAGCTCCTGGGTGACGCCGATCCTGCTCTCCGACGAGAGCAAGGTGAAGGAGACTTCGCGCGTGGTGCGCTCGCCCGCCGGTCCCGTGCATGATTATCCGGCGTCGAACAGCCAGGGGCTCGGCATTCCCAAGAACGCCAAGAACAAGAAAGCCGCGTGGGAATTCATCAAATGGGCGCTCTCGCCCGACATCTCGATGCGGCTGGTGAAGGAGCACGGTCATTCCTCGGTGTGTCGGCGCTCGATCATCACCAGCGAGGCCTATCGCAAGCTCAACACGGTGAACGGCCAGGACCTCGGCGCGCTCTATCTCGAAGTGCTGGAGCTGCCGGCCAAGGGCGAGAACTACATGGCCTATCGCACCGTGAAGGAATTCCCGATCGTGGGCGACGTCCTCAACAAGGCGTTCGAGCAGGTCGCAACCGGCCAGCTGCCGGCAAAGGACGCGATGAACGCGGCGCAGGACCAGGCTATCGCCGCACTGCGCCGTTCCGGGACGCAGCTTTGAGCGAGAGTGGAATTGACGGAGAGCGCCGCAGGTTCATCGCCTTCGCGCTCACGCCGAGCCTGATCGTGCTGTTCGCGATCGCCGTGCTGCCGGCGATCTATCTCGTCGTGACGAGCCTCACGCCATTCCAGCTGACGATGCCGGGCTCGGCCACCGATTTCAGCGCGCCGCTCCGCAACTACGGCCTGCTACCCGGCGATCCCCGTTTCGTCAATTCGCTGTGGGTGCAGGCCAAGCTGTCTTGCTGGGGCGTGCTGTTCCAGGTGTTGTTCGGCATGCTGCTCGCGCTGCTGCTGAACGTGCCGTCGCGCCTTGTCGAGTTCGCCCGCACCTTCTTCCTGATTCCGATGGTGCTGCCGCCGATCGTGGTCGCGGTGATCTGGAAGCTGATCTACACGCCCGACATCAGCCCGCTCTATTACGCGGCACAAGCCCTGCATTTCACCATGCCGGCACTGACATCGAGCGTCGATTTCGCGC
Source organism: Bradyrhizobium sp. 197 (assembly GCF_023073375.1). Taxonomy (NCBI): domain Bacteria; kingdom Pseudomonadati; phylum Pseudomonadota; class Alphaproteobacteria; order Hyphomicrobiales; family Nitrobacteraceae; genus Bradyrhizobium; species Bradyrhizobium sp. 197. The sequence continues at coordinate 17,436 of NZ_JADPJJ010000092.1, forward strand.
TGACCGCGATCATCATCGCCGACACCTGGGAATGGCTGCCCTTCACCTTCCTGATGGTTCTCGCGGCGCTGCAGACCATCCCGGATGAATATTCGGAAGCAGCCCTCGTCGACGGCGCCAGCACGCTGCAGATCTTCTGGTACGTCACGCTGCCCTTCATCATGCCGATCCTGGTCATATCGGGCATGTTCCGGCTGATCGACAGCGTGAAGGCGTTCCCGCTGATCTTTTTGCTGACCAGCGGCGGCCCCGGCACAGTCACTGAAGTCACCAATTACTATGCATATCTGCTCGCCTTCGACACTAACGAGATCGGCTATTCCAGCGCGGTCACGGTCGTGATGCTGCTGCTGGTCGCCGGCGTCAGCCTTGGCCTGGTCTGGATGGGACGGCGCCGGGAGGCGATGGCATGAACGCGCCCACCTCACGCAAGGCGACGCCCGGCCGGCTGGCCGCGATCATGGTGACCCTGCTCATCCTGCTCTCGCCGTTCCTCTGGTTGTTGCAGATGAGCTTCAAATCGAACGACCAGATCCTGCAATTCCCGCCACCGCTGATCTTCACGCCGACACTGGAGCACTACAGCGCACTCTGGCACAGCGCGTTCTCGGCTTCCTTCGTCAACAGTCTGCTCAGCGCCTCGTTTTCGACCGCACTCGCGCTGCTGCTCGGCGTGCCCGCCGCCTACGCGTTGTCGCGCTGGGCCGGACGCGGCAAGCACGCGCTCTCCTTTGCGATCCTGGTCACGCGCATGGCGCCCCCGATTGCGTTCACGATCCCATTCTTCCTGTTCTACCGCTGGATCGGCCTGCTCGACACTATCACCGGCCTGGTGCTGGTTTATACCAGCTTCAACCTGCCGCTGGTCATCTGGATGATGCAGCCGTTCTTCGACACCATCCCGGTCTCTCTGGAGGAAGCAGCGCTCGTCGACGGCGCAAGGACCCGGACGATTTTCACCAAGATCGTGCTGCCGATGGTGACACCGGGGATCGCGGCGACCGCGATCCTGTGCTTCCTCTACGCTTGGAACGATTTCTTCTTCGCGCTGATCCTGACCCGGACCAATGCGCGCACGGCCCCCGTCGCCGTCGTCAACTTCATGAACTACGAAGGCTGGGAATGGGGCAAGATCGCCGCCGGCGGCTCGCTGGTGATGGCGCCGGTGCTGATCTTCTCGCTTGCCGTGCGCCGCTATCTCGTCAGCGGGCTCACGGCCGGCGCGGTCAAGGGATGAGGTCATGAAGCTTCCGACCGGCGCATCGCGCACCGTCTTCATCTTCGCCCATCCCGCCGGTCATGTTGGCGCGCCGCGCCATTACACGCCCTATTTCGAGCAGCAGGGCCTCGACTGGCACATGATGCCGATGGACGTCGAGCCGAAGCATCTCGCCGAGACGATCCGCGCGCTGGCAAAGTCGCCGAGCACCGCCGGCTTCACTTTGACCATGCCGCACAAGCCGGCCGCGTTCGAGCTCTGCGACGAGGTCGGGCCTGCCGCGACATTCGAGGGCGTGGTCAACACCATCCGGATCGAAGCCGATGGAAAGCTCGTCGGAGAATCCTTCGACGGCGGCGGATTTCTGAACGCCGCGCGCGAGGCCGGCATCTTCGATCCCGACCGCGGCACCGTCGTGATCGGCGCCGGCGGCGCCGGCCGCGCGATCTGCCATGCGCTCGCGGCGGCAGGTGTGAGGCGCCTGCGCATCCTCAACGAGGTGCCCGGCCCGGTCGAGACGCTGGCGGCAAAGCTGCGCGGACAATTCCCTGATCTCGACATCAGTGTCGAGGAGCGCTTCGACGATTTAGGCCTGTGCGTCAATGCCACCTCGCTCGGCCTGCACGCGACCGACGCGTTGCCGATGGATCCGGCCAAGCTGCCGAAGGATTGCGCCGTGTTCGACATCATCGCTGCCCGCCGCACTGGATTCATGGAAGCCTGCGCGGCCCGTGGCCTCAAGGTCATCGACGGTGTCGCCATGATCCGGCATCAGTTGCCGCTGCAAACGGCGTTCTGGCGGGGAGCAACTGCTCCTTCAGCTCCGACATCCTGAGGCGCAAGCAACGGGTAGTGCACCTGCAGATGTCTCTACCAAACCTCCGCGCCGGGGATTTTCTTGCGCACCGCCATGCGCTGGATCCAGATGCAGCGACGGACCGATCTATTGGAGCGGCCGACCGCGGATATTCCTTCGCCGGCCTGCAGCAGTGGCGCCACGTTTTCACGCAACGCCCGGCAGCGCTGGAGCTCGGCCTGCCAGTCGATGATTGCTGCGTCGGCCCGCGACGCAATCAGCGACAGTACCGCCACGGCAAGACAGCTCGCTCGCATGGTCCGCATTCCCTTCACCGAGGTCCGGCCGGATGGCGCCGGTAGCGGAAATCGCAATGAGGCGCGCCTTGCATGATGGTCTGCGTCCGCGTCAGCGCGACGTCGGGACCGAACCCTTCTGCGGTCGCAAAATCGGCGGTGCAGACCAGGAGAAAGCCGAGCTCCGGCTCGTCCAGCGCCTTGTAGAACTCGGCATAGGCGCACCGCGTCACGTCGAACGCGAAGACGTCCTCGGTCTGCTCGATGACGTCATAGGCGAGCGCGTCGTCACGGGCATAGGCCCTGAACGCCGATGATACGGCCTTGCCGAGATCGGTCTCGTTCCTGGCTTTCCAGAATTCCTCGCCGTAGCCGCGATAGAGATTGCCGAGCGTGGTGCGCACCAGCGCGTTGGCGCGCGCCTCGCCGAGTTCGGCCTGGAGCGCCTTCACCAGCGGCACCAGGACTTGCGCCTGAATCTTCGCCTGTTCGATGACGGAAACGCTCATGGGCGGCCTCGTATCTGAGGCCACATCGTAGCCCGGATCGGACGAAGCGTAATCAGGGTTTCGTGCCGGATGACGAGATTTCCGGATCTCGTGAAGCGTAGTCCGGGCTGCGCGGGCCGCACACGTTCGGTTGTTTGGACTTGGCCGATGCCTGCTGGGCTTCGGCAAGGCATCCTTCACTCGGTACCGCGAGCGAAGGATGGTGGGCGCGACAGGGATCGAACCTGTGACCCCTACCATGTCAAGGTAGTGCTCTCCCGCTGAGCTACGCGCCCTAGATGTCGTCTAGATCGGGTCGGGACCCTATAACGGCTCAGGAGAGCCGGTGCAAGGACGGAAGGGGGCCGATTTAGGCCGCCAGCATCTTGTTCACTTCGCTGACCAATTCGCGCAAATGCACGGGCTTGGACAGCACCTTCGCGTTCTTGGGGGCGTCCGAATCCGAGTTCAGGGCGACCGCTGCGAAGCCAGTGATGAACATGATCTTGATGTCGGGGTCGAGTTCCGAAGCCCGGCGGGCGAGCTCGATGCCGTCCATCTCCGGCATCACGATGTCGGTGAGCAGCATCTCGAACGGCTCTTCCCGGAGCCGCTGATAGGCGGCCATGCCGTTGTCGTGGGACGAGACCTGAAAACCGGCGTTTTCCAGCGCCTTGACCAGGAAACGGCGCATGTCGTTGTCGTCTTCGGCGAGCAGGATTTTTGGCATGGCTGGAACGTCGAATCCCCAAGACAATTACAAGGCATCAGCAGAGGTCACTAAGCCCGACAGAGGGTAAATTTCGGGTGAAAATCTTTACCTTGGCCCGACCGGCGCGGCTCCCTTGTGAACCCGAATGCGGCTCGAAGCAATGAAGTCGCGTTGGTCGATCCCCATCTCGATGCCCGCAGGGTTAAGACATGTTCCAGCGCAGATCACATCTTTTCGCTTGGCAGGATGGTTGCGATTCCGGACAATGACGACACATAACAGCCGCTCGATCGGCCGAATCAATTCGATCTGGCCCCTTTTCCGGATCCTGCGGCGCCAAGGGACGAAGCCTGAGAACAAGGGACGAAGCCTAAGAAGATGACCCGGTTTGACGGCGACATGTCGCCAGCGTTCGAGATCGTGGAGCCCGCGCAATGGCGCGCGCCTGTCATCTTCAACTCGCCCCATTCCGGCTCGACCTATCCGGACGAATTCCTCGCGGCATCGCGGATCGACCTGCCGCAGCTGCGGCGGTCCGAAGACTCTTTCATGGACGAGCTGATCGCCCAGCTGAGCGAGCGCGGCTTTCCGACCGTGCGGGTCAACTTTCCGCGCTCCTATGTCGACGTCAATCGCGAGCCCTATGAGCTCGATCCCCGGATGTTCACCGGGCGCCTGCCGAGCTTCGCCAATACCCGCTCGATGCGGGTTGCCGGAGGGCTCGGCACCATTCCGCGCGTGGTCGGCGACGGCCAGGAGATCTATCGCGACCGCATCCTGGTTGAAGATGCGCTGGCGCGGATCGAGACGCTCTACAAGCCCTACCATCGCGCGCTGCGCCGGCTGATCAACAAGGTGCACCAGATGTTCGGCACCGTGGTGCTGGTCGACTGCCACTCGATGCCCTCTGTCGGCGTCTCCCGCGACGAGCCACGTCGGCCCGACATCGTGATCGGCGACCGCTACGGCACGAGCTGCACGCCGCTCCTGCCTGACAGGGTCGAGGAGACCATGACCGGACTCGGCTATTCGATCGGCCGCAACAAGCCCTATGCGGGCGGCTTCATCACCGAGCATTACGGCAACCCGGCCAGCGGCCTCCACGCCGTCCAGCTCGAACTCAACCGTGCGATCTACATGGACGAGCGGCGGCGCGAGCGCAGTCCGCGTTTTGCGCAAGTGGCGTCGGACTTCGGCGTGCTCGCCGACGTGCTGGCGACCACGATCCCGTTCGGCGATCTCGGCCCGTTCCAGGCCGCGGCCGAATAGGCGCGACGTTTTCTTCGAACGATTGTGTTGGGTGCGATCAAGCGCGAACGCGTTTCGCGGCGCGCATTGAAATGAAAGCCAAGGGCTGAAAGAAATTAGAGGCTGAAAGAAAAAAGGGCCGCTTCTGATGAAGAAGCGGCCCAAGTCTAGGGAGGAAACGCCCAAGGAGGGCAGCAGTAACGCGAGAAGCGCTACCGCACCGCAACAATATGCGGCCGCGACGCACAAAGTGCAAGGGCTTTCGAGCGGTTTCCCATGCAATGAGGACATAGCTCGGTTGCTTCTAGAGAAACCCAGATTCAGTTCCTTTGATAAGGAAATTCAATGGGTTGATAGTCATTTGCATACGAACGAGGCAGATCCGGAACTAAGGTTTCAACTCAATGATCGATATTTGCCCAGTGAGTGGTCTTTGACGAGGCGAACGCTTCCGGCATCCAAAATACCAGGGTGCGAAAGCAAGACAGCGCTGCACGATCCCTCCGATTTGAGCTAGGCAGGAGTGAGCTTCACCCGACTTTCGTTTTGAGGATGCGCCGTGACGGTGATCGACTTCTCCGCCTTCATCGAACGGCTCGCCACCGTCTCCGGCGAAACCATCCTGCCGTTCTTCCGCACTTCCCTATCGATCGACGACAAGAGCAAGACCAAGGATTTCGACCCCGTGACAGAGGCCGACCGCGCCGCGGAGGCGGTGATGCGGCGGCTGATCAAGGCCAGCTTCCCCCAGCACGGCATCGTCGGCGAGGAGTTCGGCAACGAGCGCGAGGACTCCGACTATGTCTGGGTGCTCGACCCTATCGACGGCACCAAATCCTTCATTGGCGGCTTTCCGATCTGGGGCACGCTGATCGCGTTGCTGCACAAGGGCACGCCGGTATACGGCATGATGCACCAGCCCTTCATCGGCGAACGCTTTTCCGGCGACAGCGGCTCGGCTCATTACAAGGGCCCCTCCGGCGAGCGCCGGCTCCAGGTCCGGCGCTGTGCTTCGCTGTCGGAAGCGACGACCTACACCACCAGCCCGCTGCTGATGAACGAGCGCGACCGCGCCATCTTCGGCCGCATCGAGAAGGGCGCACGTCTCTCGCGCTATGGCGGTGACTGCTACTCCTATTGCATGCTGGCCGCAGGCCACGTCGATCTCGTGGTCGAAACCGAGTTGAAGCCTTACGATATCGCGGCCCTGATCCCGATCGTGACCGGCGCCGGCGGCGTCGTCACCACCTGGGAAGGCAAGCCGGCGCAGGGCGGCGGCCGCATCATCGCGGCCGGCGACGCCAGGGTTCATGAAGAAGCACTGAAACTGCTCAACGGATAGGCCGCACAAGGAGCCTGCATGACGAACCGGCGTACGCTCCTTCTCGCAACCCTGCTTCTGTTTCCGACGCTCGCCTCCGCGCAGAATTTCCCGGCCAAGCCGATCAAGCTGATCGTGCCGTTCCCGGCCGGCGGCCCCAACGACATCATCGCGCGGGTGATCGGTCAGCGCATGTCGGAGCTGTCGGGCCAGCCGGTGCTGATCGACAATCGCGGCGGCCAGGGCGGCGTGCTCGGCACCGATGCCGTCTCCAAGGCTGCGCCTGACGGTTACACCATCGCGATCTCCAGCGCCGGCGCGCTGGCGATTAGCCCGAGCATGGAGCGGGTCGCATACGATACGCTCCACGACCTCACGCCGGTGACGTTGGTCGCAACCGTTCCGGAAATGCTCGTGGTCGCCACCAATGTAGAGGCCAAAAACATCGGCGAGCTGATCGCGCTCGCCAAGGCGCAGCCCGGAAAGCTCAACTTCGCCTCCTCCGGCCCCGGCAGCCTGCCGCATCTGGCCGGTGAATTGTTCAAGCTGACGGCCAAGATCGACATCGTGCACGTGCCTTATCGCGGCGCGGCGCCGGCCGTGAACGATCTGCTGGGCCAACAGGTGCAGATGACGTTCCTGGATCTCCCCGTGCTGCTGCCGCAGGTCAAGGCCGGCGCCCTGCGGCCGATCGCGGTCGGCTCGGCCGAGCGCTCCGCCACCGCGCCTGACGTCCCGACCACCGCGGAAGCGGGCTTTGCGGACCTGCGTATCGAGAACTGGTACGGCATGGTCGCGCCGAAGGGCACGCCGAAGGAGATCGTCGCAGCACTGCATGGCTTAGCGACAAAGGCGATGGCGGATCCCGCGGTGAAGGAGAAGCTCGCCGCCCAAGGCGCAACGCTGGTCGGCGACGAGCCGGAGCATTTTCGGCAGTTCATCGCGGACGAGACGAAGAAATGGGCGAAGGTGATCAAGGACGCCGGGGTGGAGACGGCAAAGTAGCGCAGAGTTCACACCGCCGCCGTCGCCCTCAAATGCTCCACCAGCATCTTCGCCGGCCGTGACAATGTCTTGAAGCTGCGCGCGCAGATCACGAGCCTTCGGTTGGCGAAGGCGTCGCGCAGGCGGACCATGGCGAGCGGCATCAGTTTTGCGCAGCGGCGGGCGGCGGCTTCGGGCATCAGCGCGACGCCGACATCGGCGGCGACCATCTGGCAGATCGCGTCGAAATCGCGCAGCCGCGCGCGGAAATGCGGACGCATGCCGAGCCGCGCAGCGTGCTTCGAAATATGCACTTGAAGCGCAGTGGCGCCGGTTAGCCCGACGAACTCGCAATCCCCTGCCTCATGAAAATCGATCTGGCGGCGGCCAGCGAACGGGCCGCGCTTGGAAGTCACCAGCGTCAGGCGGTCCTCGCTGAAGACGAAGCGCTCGATATGGTCGGGCAGCGCATGCTCGGCGGCGAAGCCGAGATCGGCGGCACCGGCGGTGATCGCAGCCGCAATGTCGGTGCTCTCGCGCTCCTCGATGTCGATGGCGACGTCGCGATGCTCGCGCAGGAAGCCGGCGAGAGCCTTGGGCAGATGCTCCGACAGACCCGAGGTGTTGGCGAGGAAATGCACGCTCGCCCGGGCGCCGCTGGCAAAGCCGGCGAGATCGCCGCGCATGGCGTCGATCTGGTGCATGACGAGCCTCGCATGATCGAGCAGGCTCTCGCCCGCCGCGGTCAACTCGACACCGCGGCGCCCGCGCTTGAGCAGCGCGACGCCGAGCGCGTCCTCGAGCCTCTTGATGCGCGCGCTGGCCGAGGCCAGCGCCAAATGCGACCGCTCGGCGCCACGGGTGATGCTGCGCTCGTCGGCGACCGCGATGAACAGCTGGAGGTCGATGAGGTCGAAGCGCATGGCAGGTTTCTCCCCTCAGCCTTCGTCATGAACGAAGGCACTCTCCGTAACCTCCAGATTGTGCCCGGGCGCGGCTTCGGTCAATGTGCAGATATGATCGACCCGCTCCTCATTCTCATCGCCGCCGTCTTCCTGATCGCCGGATTCGTCAAGGGCGTGGTCGGGCTCGGACTGCCGACCGTATCCATGGGCCTGCTCGCCGTGAGCATGGCGCCGAGCCGCGCGATCGCCATCGTGATCGTGCCCGCGATCGTCACCAACATCTGGCAGACCTTCGTCGGCCCCCATCTGCGTGACATCCTGAGGCGGCTGTGGCCGCTGATGATCGGCACCGTGATCGGCTGCTGGCTCAATGCCGGCGCGCTGACCGGTCCCCATGCACGCTACGGCACGATCGTGCTCGGTGTCCTCCTGGTCATCTACGCGATCATCGGGCTGAACAAATTCCAGTTCCGGGTCGCGCCGAAGAACGAGAAATGGGTCGGCGGCGTAGTCGGAGTGATCACCGGCGTGATCTCGGCCTCGACGGGCGTGCAGGTGATCCCCTCGATGCCGTTCATGCAGGCGATTGGCATGGAGAAGGACGAGCTGGTGCAGGCGCTCGGCGTGTTCTTCACGACAGCCACTCTGGCGCTCGCCTTCAACCTCACGGCCGGAGGATTGCTGACGCCGGCCAATGCCGTGCCGGGCGCGGTGGGCATGGCCATGGCCTTTGCCGGCATGTACATCGGCCAGTCGGTGCGGGCGCGGATGCCGGCCGAAGCGTTTCGCCGCTGGTTCCTGATCGCGATGATCCTGCTCGGCCTCTATCTCGCCGGCAGCGCGCTGCTGAAAGAGTTCGGGTAGAAAAGTTACCGCGTCTCCAGCATGGCGACGCGGATGCCGAGATAGATGAAGAGGCCGCCGAGCGCGCGGTTGACCCAGGCGATCGCGCCCTCGGAGGTCCGCAAGCGGTGGGCGGCCTTGGCCGCGAACGCCGCCAGCACCAGGCACCACAGCGTTCCCGTGCAGATGAAGATCAGGCCGAGCGTCAGGAAGGCGAGCGGCTTGTGCGGCGCGTCGGCTGCGACGAATTGCGGCAGGAAGGCCAGGAAGAACAGCGCGACCTTGGGATTGAGCGCGTTGGTGAAGACGCCCTGGAGGAAAACCCGCCGCAGCGAGCTCCGCACCGGCTCGTCGATGGCCGATGCCAGTACCGGGCGCGACCACAGCATCTGGAGCCCGGTCACGACGAGATAGGCCGCACCGACCAGCTTCAGGATCGAGAACGCGGTCGACGAGGCCATCAGCAGGGCCGAAAGGCCGATCGCCGCGCCCGCGACATGGAAAAAACAGCCGCAACTGATGCCGAGCGCGGCGGCGCCGCCGCCTCGCCACCCCATCTGCATGCTGCGGCCGATCACATAGACCGTATCAGGCCCCGGCGTGATGTTGAGCAGCACGCCCGACAGGACGAAAAGCCAGATTTCGTGAATGCCCAGCATCTGTGAGGTGCCTCCGCCGCCGAGCCGTCGCCTCAGGGGCCGGCTTAGTCGGTTCGCTCGTCCCCGTCCATCGCCGGGATTGCGGAGCATTTAGCTCGAATTTGCAATGCGGATCATACTTTCGCTCGGCCTCATCTGCTCTATAAAGGCAGGTTCTTGAATGCGGGATTCGAGGCGACTGCCACGGCGTGGCCAGTCCTCGATCTCTTCCAAGTCTCTTGCAAGTCTCTTGGAGCTCCGGAATATGGAAAGACGTCTGGCTGCCATCATCTGCGCCGATGTCGCCGGCTATTCGCGTATGATGGGCAGCGACGAGGCCGGCACCCATGCCGCCTTCAAGGCCCATCGCAGCGCGATCCACCCCATCATCCTCAATCACGGCGGCCGCGTCGTGAAGAACACCGGCGACGGCTTCCTGCTGGAGTTCCCGAGCATCGTCGGCGCCACCGAAGCCGCAATCGCGATGCAGACGCTGATGGCGGAGCGTAACCATCATCTGCCAGCCGATCGTGCGATGCAGTTCCGGCTCGGCATCCATATGGGCGACGTCATCGCCGACGAGGACGAGGTCTTCGGTGACGATGTCAACATTGCCGTCCGCCTCGAGTCCGTGGCCAGCCCCGGCGGCTTCGCGATATCGGCCAAAGCCTACAAGGAGGCAGGCAAGCATCTCGCCGTGCCGATGGCCGATGCCGGCAACCACCGCTTCAAGAACATCAAGGATCCGGTCGGCGTCTGGACCTGGACGCACGAGGGCGCATCGGCGCTTGCGCCCGCGCTGAAGGAGACATCCGCCCTCTCGCAGCAGTACCGGACCGCCATCGTCGGCGTGCTGCCCTTCGCCAATCTCAGCGACGCCCAGGACGAATATTTCTCCGACGGCCTGACCGAGGACTTGATCCACGCGCTGTCGCTGCAATCCTTCTATCGCGTGCTGAGCCGTAACTCGACCTTTGCGTTCAAGGGCAACAATGTCAGCACTCGCCTGATCGCGCGGGAGATCGACGCGACCTATTTGATCCAGGGTTCGGTGCGGCGCGCCGGAGCCAAGATCCGCGTCACCGCAGAGTTGATCGCGCCGGAGACCGGCGAGCAGCTCTGGACCGGCCGCTACGACCGCGACATCGGCGATCTCTTCGCGATGCAGGACGAAATTACGACGAACCTGTCCGCCGCCATCGCCACCGAGATCGTCCGGGCCGAAGCCTCGGCGCCGGCACGGCTCTCGACCGACGTGACCGCCTGGGACCGCTTCCTCAAGGGGCTGTCGCACTACTACCGGCAGACCAAGGAGGATTTGAACCTCGCCGTCGCCCTGTTCAGGGAGGCGATCGCGGTCGATCCGAAGCTGTCGATCGCGCACGCCTATCTCGCCACGATCCAGATCCAGAGCATCCAGTTCGGCTGGGTCAAGGGCACGCGCGAGATGTGGGCCGAGGCGATGAAGCTTGCCGAAACCAGCGTCCGGCTCGATCCACGCTCGTCATTTGCATTCTCGATCCTGTCCTGGGCCCACGCGCTGGAGGGGCATTACGAGGCCGCGATGGACGCCGCCAAGCGCGCGGTCGCGCTCAACCCCTACGACAACGGCGCGCGCGGCGTGCTCGGCATCTGCCATTTCGTCATCGGCGAGCACCGCGAGGCGATCGAACTGTTCTCGATGGCAGCGCAGCGCGACAACAGCGATCCGCGCTACCAATGGGCCGCGCTGAATGCCTTCAGCCACTATCTGCTGGGCCAATATGACGCGACCCTGTCATGGGCCCGCGAACAACTCTACATCAACCCGAACCACATGCAGGCGCTGGCGATCCGCGCCGCGGCGTTGGCGCAATTGGGGCGGGCGGGCGAGGCGAACGAGGCAACCCGCGTGCTCATGGGTAACTACCCGTCTCTGAATGTTGACCGTCATTTGCGCAATTTCCACTGGAAGCGTCCCGAGGACCTCGCCCATTACCGCGACGGACTCTTGAATGCGGGCGTGCCGCTCGGCAAGCTGACCCTGGTCCAGAGCGACCTCAAACGCGTCGCCGAATCCTGAGGGCCAGCCGCGGCCACGCGGCAATTTCCGTCCACCTTGATTGATGCGACAGTGAATTCAACCACACTTCCTTACACGCTGAAGTAGTATAATGTACTGTCGGTTTGTTAGGACTTTCCCCGCTCTATCGCCGCGCCTGTATTTTACGATTCGCTGTTTTCAGGATTCTGGGCCATGCATGATTCCGCTTCGAAGCCCCCCTTCGACCCCTCGATCCAGGTCTCGCCGAACAATCCCTGTCCATTCCTGCGCGGCCTCGTCGGCGAAGGCTTTGTTGACGGCGGGACGGTCCCGCTCGGGACGCTGTCGCAGACGGTTGCAAATGCAACCGGCGAGACCGGGCTGACGAAGGGCTTCGCCCGCATCCAGGTCCGCGGGGTCGCGCTCATCGCAAACGGTCTCGGTCACATCCTGAAGAGCGCATTTTCGGGCGCTCAGCTCGACGCGCTGCGTGGTGGCCCCCTCGACAAGCGCGGTGCCGGCTCGCGCGTCCTCGGCGTCGACGGCAAGGTCGACGAGGACGAGCTCGCGCGATTTGCCAGCTTCGGCCGGAATTACCAGAATCCGAACGGCGGCGGCTCCGAGCCAGGTCTCAACGCCTCGGAAATCGACGTCTTCATGCGCGACAACCTTAAGCGCGCCGGCAGCGCCGCGCGCTGGTACTACCCCCTGCTGATGAAGTTCGAATGGCCGATCCTCCTGAAGATCGTGGGCAAGGGCGAGGGGGAGGACCGCTATCTCAGCGTGGCCGACGTGCGCACGCTGTTCAACGAGCGCCAATTCCCTGCTCGCATCAACCGGCGGCTCGTATCGCAGCCTGCGCTGTCGACCTGCCAGCGCGTGGTGCGGGGCGCCCTCAAGTTTGCGGCCCTGCTCGTCGCCCTCGGCCTCGTCTTGCTCGTTGCCGTCGCCGAATTCCCCGACCAGGTCCGCGCCATGCTGCCGCAAAAGGGGATTTTCGTGAATCTGCTGCCGCCGCCCCTGCCCACGGTCCCCGAGACGAAAGCGGCCTATTGGCTCGAGCAAAACTGGTCGCTGAAGGACAGGCACTGGTTTCACCACGCCAGCCAGGGCACGGCGACCTTTCCGGTACCCTATGAATGGTTCATGGCGCTGGAGCAGCCGCGCCTGCACCTGTTCTCGCGGCCAGGCATGATGACGGACAGCGCCTATCTCGAGCGCTTCGGCTTCATCCCAAGCCCGCAGTCGATCCAGACCGACGCGGCGTCACTGCGCCGCTTCGGCTACGCCAATGTCTACGAGACGACGCAAGCGCCGGACTGGTCGACCAGATGGACGCCGGCGGAGAACGTCGACGGCCTGCCGGTCGGCTTCGCGCGGATGACCGGGGTCAGCGATCCCGCGACCGGCCGACGCGAAGAGGACAAGATCGGGCTGACCTGCGCGGCCTGCCATACCGGCCAGATCCATTACCAGGGCATCGACATCCGGTTCGACGGCGGCCCGGCCATGACCGACCTGAAGAAGCTCGAGCTCTCCACCGGCCTGTCGATCGCCTACACGCTTTACGTGCCGTTCCGCTTCCAGCGCTTCGCCGATCGCGTGCTCGGCCCCGACGCCAGCAAGACGGACCGCGACGCGCTCAAGCAGAAGCTCAGCGCGATCGGCAATTTCCTGATCGACTGGGCGAAAATCCAGCAAAAGACGATTGAAGGCAAGAAGACCTGGAACGGCAGGCAGCAGAGTGACACCGAGGAGGGATTCGGCCGCCTCGACGCTCTCAATCGCATCGGCAATCAGGTCTTTTCGCAGGACCTGGCGCTGAGCGGGATCAAGGGATTCGAGAAGAACCTGCACGCCCAGGACGCGCCGGTCAGCTACCCTCCGATCTGGACGGTGCCCTGGTTCAAGTTCGCCCAGTACGACGCCTCGATCGAGCAGCCGCTGATCCGCAACGCCGGCGAGGCACTCGGCGTGACGGCGCTGCTCAACCTGTCCGACGCCTATCCGGAGGACAGGATTTGGCGGTCCTCCGTTCACATCAACACGCTCGGCTGGATCGAGGACATGCTCAGAGGGCCCGATCCGTTCAAGACGGCTGATCCCTCCACCGGTCCGAAGTTCGGAGGCCTGCTGGCGCCGAAATGGCCGTCGCAGATCCTCGGCGACAATTGGAGGCTTGATCAAAAGAAGGTCGACAATGGTCGCAAGATCTACGCCGAGATGTGTTCCGGATGCCATTTGCCCGCCATCGACACTCCGGCTTTCTGGTCCTCCGGACATTGGGAGCCGAGCGGCGACGGCAAGGTCCTGAACGCGGTGACGATCCCCCTCGACGAGATCAAGACGGACCCCGAACAGTCGCTCGTGCTCAGCAACAGGATTGTCGATGTGCCCGGCTTCCTGAAGGTGAATACGGCCGACCTCCAGAAATGGTGGCAATGCGACGTCTCGACTGCGAGCTCGCCGACCGAGATGGTGTATGCGCTCGGGCTCATGACGGTGGTGGACCTGGTCGCCCGCAAATGGATGGACGACGAGAAGACTCCGGACGCCGAGCGGGCGAAATTGTGGAACCTCGCGCGCAAGAACTGCCTCAATCCGGTGGGGGGAGCACGCTATCGCGCGCGGCCGCTCAACGGCATCTGGGCCACCGCGCCCTATCTGCACAACGGTTCGGTGCCGTCTCTCTACTGGTTGCTGAAGCCTGCAAGCGAGCGTCCGCAAAAATTCTGCATGGGCCGCCGCGACTATGATCCCGTGACCGTCGGCTTTGCGGTCACCGCCGACGAGAAGTGCAAGACGGGTGAAACCGAGTTCTCGGCGGGGTCGGACAAGGATCCGATCCAGGGCAACAGCGTGCTCGGCCATTCGTTCGAGCGCAAACCGGGTGAGGAAAAACGTCCCGGCGTTATCGGCCGCGTGTTCAAGGACGACAACGAGCGCTACGATCTGATCGAGTATCTGAAGACGCTGTAGCCGAGCTCTGTCCCGAGCACGCCGCCCTCATCCTGAGGAGCCCGCACAAAGCGGGCGTCTCGAAGGATGGCCGAGGGCGAGAGCCGGGCCTTCATGTTTCGCCCGGCGATGCGAAGCATCGTCCGGAGACGCGCGTTCCGCGCTCCTCACCATGAGGGTCTTGCGACCAAGCGGGCCGAGGCAGCGCACCGCCGTCGCTCCCCCCTCACTTGAACAGCGGCGTGCCCGGCACGAAGGCGTCGAAGGCTGCCCAGAATTGGGAACGGTAGCGGTCCTGCTCCTGGAGGATCTCGTGCTTGGCGCCGGCGATCACGAGATGGGAGCCGGCGCGCAGATGATAGGCGAACTCCTCGATCGCCGCGGTCGAGACCACGGTGTCGCTGGAAGCCGCCAGCATCAGGATCGGCTGACGGATCTTCGACGGGTAGTTTTTGCCTCTGAAGGTGTTCATCGCGCGGAAGGCGGTATCGGCCCAGGCGACCGTCGGTGAGGCCAACCCCAGCGTCGGATCCTCCTCAAGGATCGCGGCATTGCGCGCGTAGCGCACGGGATCGCTGGTCAGCGGATTGTTGATGAAGGGATTGAGCCCGGTGATGTGGTCGCTACCGCCGGGGACGTAGCGGCCGCCCATCCCCAACACGCGCATCGTCTTCAAAAGCGTCCGCGCCGGAAACGAGGTGGCGCGGCCGGGCAGGTCGATCATCGGCGCCGACAGCACCATGCGGTCGAACCAGCGCTTGCCCGCATGCGCGACCCGCAGCAACACCGTGCCACCCATGGAGTGAGCGAGCGCGAAGAAGGGCGGCGGGCAATCCGGCAGCACCACCTGCTGCACGAAGGTCTCGACGTCGATCTCGAAATCGGCGAAGTCGCGGACATAGCCCTTGCGCGGATCCCGCAGGCGGCGCGAGGAGTGGCCCTGCCCGCGCCAGTCGATCATCGCCACAGCAAAGCCGCGGTCGCGCAGGTCGCGCACGGTCTCGAAATATTTCTCAATCTGCTCGCTGCGTCCGGTGAAGACGCAAACCGTGCCCTTGCGGTTTGCCGGCGGTGCCCAGCGCGCAAAGCGCAGCTCGGCGCCATCAGGGGTCTTGATGGTGCCGCTGACGACGTCTTCGGGAACAGGATTGGACGGAATCGAGACCAGCGTCATGGGCGGAGGTTTTGAAAATCAGGGGGCGGGAGCGCCGAAAAGGCGCAGATAGCCGCCCTCTTGAACGCAGTTTCCCAAAACCCATATCACCATGGTGCAGGCCGCTACCAGTGTTTCGGAACCGGAACATCAGGCTGCACACAGACGAAAGCCCGGCCCGATTGGCGGGCGGGTTTCCAACAGTCGCTCAATGGAGGACTTGACCATGCGTACCTACGATCTGACCCCCTTTTATCGTTCCACCGTCGGCTTTGACCGCCTCTTCAACCTGCTCGACCAGACGAGCTCGGACGGCAGCCCCGGTTATCCCCCCTATAACATCGAGCGCACCGGCGAGAACGACTATCGCATCACCGTTGCGGTTTCGGGCTTTGCCAAGGATGAGCTCTCCATCGTCGCGAAGGAAAACACGCTGACGATCAAGGGCGAGAAAGTCGCCAACGAGAACTCGAAGTCCGAAGTGCTCTACCGCGGCATCGCCGCGCGTGCCTTCGAGCGCGCCTTCCAGCTTGCCGACTTTGTACAGGTGAAGGACGCCTCGCTCGAGAACGGCCTGCTTCACGTCGACCTTGTGCGCGAAATTCCCGAGGCCAAGAAGCCCCGCCAAATCTCGATCAGCAGCAGCACGCCAAAGGCGCAGGTGATCGAAAACTCGGCCGCGCAAGCCGCCGCATAAATCACTCACGCCACTTCCAGGTTGCGAAAACGCCCCGGTGCCCCGGGGCGTTTTTTGCTTGTCCAGTCGTTGGCTCGCGAAAAGCCGCAAGTAGCCCCGTGGCTACTCCTCCATCGATATATTTCATACGGGTCCAACTGTCTCGTCAGCGCGGCAAGATCCAGCGGCAGTCAGCTGGTTTTCGGTTGAGATCGAAATACAGGTTTGGGTCCGTTGTTCTACGTTGCCCCCACACCTCGCGGGCTCGCTTGCGAGTCTCGTACGCGCCCGACACTTGTCACAGGTGAGTGACCACGCGTAACGCCGCCGCTCCGCACACCGTCCTTTGGATATCGAACACAAAATGAGACGGAAAACGATCATGACACTTTGGCGCAGCCTTTTCGTCGCCGCGAGCCTGCTGGCGGCCCCCATCAGCCTTGCTCACGCACAGACCGCGCAGACGGTGAAGCCCAGGAATGTCGTGCTGGTGCACGGCGCCTGGGCCGACGGTTCAAGCTGGTCGGAGGTGATCCCGATCCTCCAGGCCGCAGGCCTCAACGTAACTGCCGTGCAGAATCCGCTATCGTCGCTGTCGGACTCCGTCGAGGCGACCAAGCGCGCGCTGGCCGAACAGGATGGTCCAACCGTGCTGGTTGCGCATTCCTGGGGCGGCACCGTGATCAGCCAGGTCGGCAACGACCCGAAGGTCACCGGCCTCGTCTATGTCGCCGCCCGCGCACCCGATGCCAACGAGGATTTCGTCGCTCTGTCGAAGCAATTCCCCGCGGGACCGGTGCGCGCCGGCGTCGTCGAGCGCGACGGTTACACCAAGCTTTCGGAAGACGCCTTCCTGAAGTACTTCGCCAATGGCGTTAAGCCGGAGCAGGCCAAGGCGCTCTACGCCGTGCAATGGCCAACGGCCGCCTCGATCTTCGCCGGCCGCACCACGGAGGCGGCATGGCATTCCAAGCCGAGCTGGTACGCGGTGTCGAAGAACGACTACACCATCAATCCCGATTTCGAACGCTTCCTCGCCAAGCGCATGAACGCCACCACGGTCGAACTCGACGCCGGCCACCTCTCGCTGGTGTCGCACCCGAAAGAAGTGGCGAACCTGATCCTGGAAGCGGCGGGGTACGGGCGGAGCTGACCGGCGACCGCCTCAATGAGAAAGCGCCCGAGGTTTTCGGGCGCTTTTGTTTTGCTCAGGTCTAATCCAGTCCCTGTGCGGCCGGCATCTCCTGCGTCGGCATGATCGTGGGAGCCGGCTTGGCCTGAACGACGGTTGCTGCCGCGGCTTGCGGTGCGGCTTCGATGGGCTTGGCCTGCACGGCCACCGTCTGCTGAGCAGGCTGCGGCGCCTGGGCCTGCTGCGTCGTGGGTTCGGCCGGCTTGGCGGCGACCGGCGCCTCGCCACGCGGCGGGGCGGCCTTCGGCACCGGTACGGCGCGGCTGGCGACATGCGGAATCGGGGCCGGCGGGCGTGGCGGGCCGCTGCGGACCATGGTCGGTGGCGGCAGCGCGCTTTGCGGGCGGTAGGGCGCAACCGCGGGCTGCTCGTAGGCCGGCGCCATGCCGTAGGCGTCAGCGGCCGGCATGAAGCGCAAAATTCTTCCGTCGCGGGCATCGATCACCAGCCGGCCGTCCTCGCCGCGGCGGTCGATCACCGCGATGGTGTAGACGCTGCCGCGCAGGCGCGGGATGCCCAGCGGCGAGAAGCCGTTATCGCGCAGCACCGCGTAGACCTCGGTCGACGGCAGCAGCACCGGGGCCGGGCCGCGGTCTTCGTAGCCGTAGCCGTAGCCTTGGCCGTAACGCGGCGGCGGTGGCGGCGCGGCGTCCGATGGCGCATAGGGGCCGTCGAAATCCGACACCGCAATAGCGGCCCTGCTCCCGATACCGTTCGCCGGAAATTGCGCAAAAACCTGCGCTTGAGCCGCGGTCGCAGCCAGCACCAGCGTGGCAGCGGCCACACATCCTGTGAAAAACTTCATGGTCGACACGCTCCTGTCAGCCCCCGAACGTCTCGCGCTCTTTCGCTTCTTGCGGCGTGGCGCGCCTTTCGAAGGGTCGATCCGAAGCATCCTTGGGGATTTCGGCGTCGGCAGGGCCGGATAAGGGCGCGTTTGCTTCAAAACCGGGGCCGCACGGCTTGCGGAAAGCGGTGATTGACACCTCGGGAATCGGGACTTGCACGCGCTTGTGTGATAGACAAAAATTTGGCAAGGTGATGGTTAGGACAGGAAGACTGTCTCAATTTTGCTTGCGGTTCCGGCATAGGGATTGCAACGAAAGTCGGTGCTTTCGAGCGCCAGTAAGGCAACAGGCAAAGCCGTTCTCGGGGACGAAGAACGCCTTGGCCTGAATTTAAGAAAATGCGGCTCGCGAGCGGACGAGCGGTGACCCAGAAGCGGGTGCCGCGGGACGCCCAAGGTGCGCCGAAGATGGCGGTGAGGCAGCTTGCCGCATGGAGAGGACGAGGACATGAACGGGTCGCAAGTCGAGCGCGGAAACATCGTGGCAGAACAACTGTCGGCGACGCTCGCCTCGAAAACGAGCGACCCGATTCAGGAACACAACTCACGCCCGCCGGCGGTAGGTCTGTACGATCCGAGCCTGGAAAAGGATTCCTGCGGCGTCGGCTTCATCGCCAACATCAAGGGCCAGAAGTCCCACGAGATCGTCGCGGACGCACTCAGCATCCTCTGCAACCTCGAGCACCGCGGCGCCGTCGGCGCCGATCCGCGCGCTGGCGACGGCGCCGGCATTCTGGTGCAGATCCCGCACGCCTTCTTCACTCGCAAGGCCAAGGAGCTGGGCTTCGCGCTGCCCAATCCGGGCGAATACGCCATCGGCGCGCTGTTCATGCCGCGCGACACCGCCTGGCGCAACGTCATCAAGAGCATCATCGCCGACCAGATCAAGGAAGAGGGCCTGACGCTGCTCGGCTGGCGCGACGTGCCGACCGACAACTCCTCGCTCGGCGTCACCGTGAAGCCGACCGAGCCCGCCTGCATGCAGGTGTTCATCGGCCGCAACGGCACCGCCAAAACCGAGGACGATTTCGAACGCCGGCTCTACATCCTGCGCAAGTCGATCTCGCAGGCGATCTACCAGCGCCGCGACCGCGGCCTCGCCGGCTATTATCCCTGCTCGATGTCGTGCCGCACCGTGATCTACAAGGGCATGTTCCTCGCCGACCAGCTCGGCAAGTACTATCCCGATCTGCACGAAACGGATTTCGAGAGCGCGCTCGCACTCGTTCACCAGCGCTTCTCGACCAACACTTTCCCGGCCTGGTCGCTGGCGCATCCCTACCGCATGATCGCGCATAACGGCGAGATCAACACGCTGCGCGGCAACACCAACTGGATGGCGGCGCGCCAGGCGTCCGTCAGCTCGGACCTTTACGGCAAGGACATCAACCGGCTCTGGCCGATCTCCTACGAAGGACAGTCGGACACCGCCTGCTTCGACAACGCGCTCGAATTCCTGGTACAGGGCGGCTACTCGCTGCCGCACGCCGTCATGATGATGATTCCGGAGGCGTGGGCCGGCAATCCCTTGATGGATGAAAAGCGCCGCGCTTTCTACGAGTATCATGCCGCCCTGATGGAGCCGTGGGACGGCCCGGCCGCGATCGCCTTCACCGACGGCCGCCAGATCGGCGCCACACTCGACCGCAACGGCCTGCGGCCAGCGCGCTATCTCGTCACCAAGGACGACCGCATCGTGATGGCGTCCGAGATGGGCGTGCTGACAATTCCCGAGGACCGGATCATCACCAAGTGGCGCTTGCAGCCCGGCAAGATGCTGCTGGTCGACCTCGAGCAGGGCCGCCTTATCCCCGACGACGAGATCAAGGCCGAGCTCGCGAGGAGCCATCCCTACACGGAGTGGCTGGAGCGGACCCAGATCGTGCTGGAAGAGCTGCCGAAGGCGCCGACCACCGGCGTGCGCTCCAACCTGTCGCTGCTCGATCGCCAGCAGGCGTTTGGCTACAGCCAGGAAGACATCACCATCCTGATGACGCCGATGGCCTCCATTGGCGAGGAAGCCGCGGGCTCGATGGGCAACGACACGCCGATCTCGGCGCTGTCGGACAAGGCCAAGCCGCTGTTCACCTACTTCAAGCAGAACTTTGCGCAGGTCACCAATCCGCCGATCGACCCGATCCGCGAGGAGCTGGTGATGAGCCTCGTCTCCATCATTGGACCGCGGCCGAACCTGTTCGACCTGCAAGGCATGGCCACCACCAAGCGCCTCGAAGCGCGCCAGCCGATCCTGACCGACGCGGACCTCGAAAAGATCCGCTCGATCTCTGACGTCGCCGAGTCGCACTTCAAGTCGCGCACGCTGGACACCACCTTCCACGCCGGCCTCGGCGCGGCCGGCATGGACCAGGTGCTGGACGAGCTCTGCGCGCGCGCCGAAAGCGCGGTGCGCGAGGGCGTCAACATCATCATCCTGTCCGACCGCATGGTCGGCACCGACCGCGTGCCGATCCCGTCGCTGCTGGCTTGTGCGTCCGTGCATCATCATCTGATCCGCACGGGTCTGCGCACGTCGGTCGGCCTCGTCGTCGAATCCGGTGAGCCGCGCGAAGTGCATCACTTCGCCTGTCTCGCGGGCTACGGCGCGGAAGCAATCAATCCTTATCTGGCGTTCGAAACCATCATCGCGATGAAGGACCGCCTGCCCGGCTCGCTCGACGACTACGAGATCGTCAAGCGCTACATCAAGTCGATCGGCAAGGGCCTGCTGAAGGTGATGTCCAAGATGGGCATCTCGACCTACCAGTCCTATTGCGGCGCGCAGATCTTTGACGCTATCGGCCTGAAGGCGGAATTCGTCGGAAAATTCTTCGCCGGTACGCACACCCGCGTCGAGGGCGTCGGTCTCGCCGAGATCGCGGAAGAGGCCGTGCGCCGCCATGCCGACGCGTTCGGCGATGCTCTGGTCTACAAGACCGCGCTCGACGTCGGCGGCGAATATGCCTATCGCAGCCGTGGCGAGGACCATGCCTGGACCGCCGAGTCGGTCGGGCTGCTCCAGCACGCCGCGCGCGGCAATTCGCTGGACCGCTACCGTGCCTTCGCAAAAATCCTCAACGAGCAGTCGGAGCGTCTGTTGACGCTGCGCGGCTTGTTCCGGATCAAGAACGCGGACGAAGAGAAGCGCAAGCCTGTCGCCCTCGACCAGGTCGAGTCGGCCAAGGACATCGTCAAGCGTTTCGCCACCGGCGCGATGAGCTTCGGCTCGATCTCGCGCGAGGCGCACACCACGCTGGCGATTGCCATGAACCGGATCGGCGGCAAGTCGAACACCGGCGAAGGCGGCGAGGAAGCCGACCGCTTCAAGCCGATGCCGAACGGCGACAGCATGCGCTCCGCGATCAAGCAGGTCGCCTCGGGCCGTTTCGGCGTCACCACGGAGTATCTCGTCAACTCCGACATGATGCAGATCAAGATGGCGCAGGGTGCCAAGCCCGGCGAAGGCGGCCAGCTGCCCGGCCACAAGGTCGACGCGACCATCGCCAAGGTTCGCCACTCGACGCCGGGCGTCGGCCTGATCTCGCCGCCGCCGCACCACGACATCTACTCGATCGAGGATCTGGCGCAGCTCATCTACGACCTCAAGAACGTCAACCCGACGGGCGACGTCTCGGTCAAGCTCGTCTCGGAGATCGGCGTCGGCACGGTGGCCGCGGGCGTCGCCAAGGCGCGCGCCGACCACGTCACCATCGCGGGCTTCGAGGGTGGCACCGGCGCTTCGCCGCTGACCTCGATCAAGCACGCCGGCTCGCCGTGGGAGATCGGTCTCGCTGAAACCCACCAGACGCTGGTGCGCGAGCGGCTGCGCAGCCGCATCGTGGTCCAGGTCGACGGCGGCTTCCGCACCGGCCGTGACGTCGTCATCGGCGCGCTTCTCGGCGCCGATGAATTCGGCTTCGCCACTGCGCCCTTGATCGCGGCCGGCTGCATCATGATGCGCAAGTGCCATCTCAACACCTGCCCGGTCGGCGTCGCGACCCAGGACCCGGTCCTGCGCAAGCGCTTCACCGGCCAGCCCGAGCATGTGATCAACTACTTCTTCTTCGTCGCCGAGGAAGTTCGCGAGATCATGGCCTCGCTCGGCTTCCGTACCTTCAACGAGATGATCGGCCAGGTGCAGCTGCTCGACCAGACCAGGCTGGTTGCGCACTGGAAGGCCAAGGGGCTCGATTTTTCGAAGCTGTTCGTCAAGCAGAAGGAAGAGAAGGGCCAGAAGGTCTATCACTCCGAGCGCCAGAACCATCATCTGGAAGCCGTGCTCGACCGCACGCTGATCGAGAAGGCAACGCCTGCGCTCGACCGCGGCGCGCCGGTGAAGATCGAGGCCAGGATCAACAGCACCAACCGTTCCGCCGGCGCGATGCTGTCCGGTATGGTCGCCAAGATCTACGGCAATGCGGGCCTGCCGCATGACACCATCCATGTCAGCCTTAAGGGCACCGCCGGCCAGGCCTTCGGCGCCTGGCTCGCGCATGGCGTCACCTTTGAGCTCGAGGGCGAAGCCAACGACTATGTCGGCAAGGGCCTCTCGGGCGGCAGGATCATCGTCAAGCCGCCGGCCAACAGCGCCATCGTGCCGGAAGAGAGCATCATCGTCGGCAACACCGTGATGTACGGCGCGACCGATGGCGAGTGCTACTTCCGCGGCGTCGCCGGCGAACGCTTTGCCGTGCGCAACTCCGGCGCGGTCGCCGTGGTCGAGGGCGCCGGCGATCATTGCTGCGAATACATGACCGGCGGCATCGTGGTCGTGCTCGGCAAGACCGGGCGCAACTTTGCGGCCGGCATGTCCGGCGGCATCGCCTATGTGCTCGACGAGAGCGGCGACTTCGACAAGCTCTGCAACATGGCGATGGTCGAGCTCGAGCCGGTGCTGTCGGAAGAGCTGATCAACGCCGGCACCTATAACCACTCGGGTGACCTCGAGGCGCACGGCCGGGTCGACGTGTTCAAGAACCTGCTCGCCTCCGACGTCGAGCGGCTGCAGGTCCTGATCAGGCGTCATGCGAAAGCGACCGGCTCCAAGCGCGCCGCCGACATCATTGCCAATTGGAAGGACTGGCTGCCCAAATTCCGCAAGGTGATGCCGGTCGAGTACCGGCGCGCGCTGCGCGAAATGGCCGCCAACGCGGACGCCGAGCCGAAAATCGCGATCGGGGCGTAGCTAAGAAAGCCTCATGGTGAGGAGCGCGAAGCGCGTCTCGAACCATGAGACCATCAGCGGGGCCTTCATCCTTCGAGACGCGGCGCCAAGTGCGCCGCTCCTCAGGATGAGGGGTGAGAGAACAAAACGAATTTAAGCGGCAGGGACTTCGGGTTTAATGGGCAAGATCACGGGTTTTCTCGAAATCGAACGGCATGATCGCAAGTACACCCCGGTCGCCGAGCGCGTGAAGCATTTTGGCGAGTTCGTCGTTCCCTTGACCGAGAAGGAAACGCGCGATCAGGCCGCGCGCTGCATGAATTGCGGCATTCCCTATTGCCACGGCACCGGCTCGGTCGCGCCGGGAACGCCCGGCTGCCCGGTCAACAATCAGATCCCGGACTGGAACGACCTCGTCTACCAGGGCAACTGGGAAGAAGCCTCGCGCAATTTGCACTCGACCAACAATTTCCCGGAGTTCACCGGACGCATCTGCCCGGCGCCGTGCGAGGCCTCCTGCACGCTCAACATCGACGACAACCCCGTCACCATCAAGACCATCGAATGCGCGATCGTCGACCGCGCCTGGGACAATGGCTGGCTGAAGCCGGAGATCGCGGCGGTCAAGACCGGCAAGAAGGTCGCGGTGATCGGCTCGGGTCCGGCCGGCATGGCCTGCGCGCAGCAGCTCGCGCGCGCCGGCCACGACGTACATTTGTTCGAGAAGTTCGCCAAGGCCGGTGGCCTGCTGCGCTACGGCATTCCTGATTTCAAGATGGAAAAGAACGTCATCGACCGCCGCGTAGCGCAGATGGAAGGGGAAGGCGTCACCTTCCACTACAACAGCCATGTCGGCGTCGACGGCAATGTCGATCCGCGCGAGATGCTCAACGAGTACGACGCGGTGGCGCTGACCGGCGGCGCGGAAGCCCCACGCGACCTGCCGATCCCCGGCCGCGAGTTTTCAGGCGTCCACTACGCGATGGATTTCCTGCCGCAACAAAATCGCCGCGTCTCCAGCGAGCCGCTGAATGGCGTCCAGGAGATTTTGGCCGGCGGCAAGCATGTCGTCGTCATCGGCGGCGGCGACACCGGATCTGACTGCATCGGCACCTCGCTGCGCCAGGGCGCGCTCTCGGTGACCCAGCTCGAGATCATGCCCGCTCCGCCCGAGCACGAGAACAAGGGCCTGACCTGGCCGAACTGGCCGCTGAAGATGCGGACATCCTCGAGCCAGGCCGAAGGCGCGGCCCGCGAATTCGCCGTGCTGACGCAGAAGTTTTCCGGCGAGGACGGCCAAGTCAAGAAGCTGCACTGCGTGCGCGTCGACGACAAGTTCAAGCCGATTGCCGGCACCGAGTTCGAGCTCGATGCCGACCTCGTCCTGCTCGCGATGGGCTTCGTCCATCCCGTGCACGAAGGCCTGCTCAAGCAGCTCGCAGTCGAGCTCGACCCGCGTGGCAACGTCAAGGCCAACACGCTCGACTACCAGACCTCGCGCCCGAACGTGTTCACGGCAGGCGACATGCGGCGAGGTCAGTCGCTGGTGGTCTGGGCCATCCGCGAGGGGCGACTGTGCGCGAGGTCGATCGACACGTTTTTGATGGGGAAGACGGATCTGCCGCGGTAGGTTTAGCTCCGCTGCTAGATTTAAATAAAGCTATCTTCGCCCGCGAAAGCAGAAGCGGGCGATCCAGTATTCCAGAGACATCTTACGCGATGTACAGAATGCACCTACGCTCTGGTGCTTCGCTAGCCCATGGCTTTTACATCTGCAACGAGTTTGCCAAGAAAAGCATAATACAACTCACGAATATCTCGCGCGCTGAGGGCATCCCAAACGACCTTCTTTATACGCTGGATCTCCTTTTCGCGAGCATCCTTCCCTATGTTCCCAGCCCGAAGCCATTCGCCGATAGCATGAAGTGCCCCCTGCGGGCCACCCAATTGGCGATCATCGAAGTTTCAGAGACCTAGTCGATCGCGGGCATCTCGCAACGCAGGCCCGAACGCGGCAACCTCTAGAAAATCTTCGCTTGTTACGATGCCTCTTGCTTGGTCGACGTCCAAAACCTCGTCGTATCGCTTCCAAAGGCCGTAACCATTACTGTCTACATGGTCTCGCTGCTTTTCCCGTGCAGGAACATCACTATCGCTAATGATCAAACAGCGACGATTCGCCAACTCCATCATTGGCGTTATATTCTTGATGTCCTTAACACCTTTGGCATGGCAGATGCCGACTTCGGCCAAAACCTTTGCCACTGAGGCATTGGACACAGGCATACGCTTTGTCGCGACTTGAAATAAGCGCTTGTCGCGCCAGCCCTCAAAAATCAAGTTCTTCTTCCTAAGGCTTTCGAAAATAGAATAGCCAACTGCGTTAAACAGAACTTCTTCATCTACAACGTTCGACTCATTCGCTTCGGACAGCCGGGTCCTCTCTTGCTGTTTGGTCACGATTATGTGCCGGCCAACGTTTTCTCGATCAATCATAAAAATCGAATGAGTACTGTACAGCACTGTATTTGTTTTCGATATTTCTATCAGCTCATCGCGAAGAAACCGTGCACCTGACGGATGCAAACTGATATCGGGCTCATCGATAAGCAGGACCGTATCTGAAAGATCACCGCTTTTTACTTTTGCAGAAATAAGCAAGAGAAAGCTTACGAACCTCTTGAAGCCGTCACTCCTCTTCGCGAAGTCGAACCGGTTTTTCTCACGGACACCAGCGATCAAGTCGCTTCCATCTGGCACCAATTCGAATTCAATCGACCTGTGTTCTTTCCAAACACTCCGAAAGTGCGCAGTAGTCTTACTAGCTATGCTAGAAAAGAAGTTGTGCAGAGTGTTTCGCGAACCTGCCCGGGCCTTAGCGACTGCCTCGGGAATATTATCTATGTCGGCAAGAGCGAACATATTCATAAGAGGCAAGCAGGAAGTGGGGTCGGCGACAAATGCGTCGAGATCAATGGATCCGGGCAAGAGATTCTGCTCTGTATATTGCCAGAACAACACCTCAGGAATATTCGCCTTTATCTGATCGGCTACAGTTCCCCCTACAAGGGATTCTAGATCGGCGATTTCCGCAGGCTCAAGCCAGTCAGCGGATTCCAGACAATCGCTCGTCCGAATGAGCCGCAAACTCTTCAAACGGACTTTGGACCCATCCTTTCGCGTAACCAAATGGTCGCTGGGAGTCCCCTTAGAAGGACGGCTCCAGCCTTCTGCTAGTCCAAAATCACTTTCAATCGTCCAGTAATTTGCAGTCTTTTCGCCTTTCAATAAGTCGACTTCATAGACGCCCGTACTTCTCGATTGAACAAATGCCTTCAAGGAAAGCGGCTTGCTCTTGAGTGTGGCGATTGGACTGCGGGCCAAATTGTTAGCGAAGATAAAGCTCGAAGCAACTTCAATGAGTTTTTCAGCTTCTTCTTTTTCCAACGCGAAACAGAATCTGACGAAAGATTCTGCAATTGGATCCTCTCCGGGTGCGGGTTCGCGAACATCGTCCGACCTTGAAGGGGTAAAGCCACCAAGCGACGAAATCGCGCGAAGGATATTCGATTTTCCCGATTCGTTTATACCAACAAGAATGCGGCAACTGGGAGTCAGCTCTAGTTCGACATCTTGGATAGAACGAAAGTTCCTAATCTGAACCTTTTCAAGTCTCATACCCTCTCCACACGAAAATTGATTTAGGCGATCGGCAACATGCTCGTCAAAGTAGCGGAATCTGCAATATAGACCAACTACCAGAAGCTTAGTGGGTCACGAGCATATTCCTGCTTAGGGTGAGCGATGCCGCACTGCAAAAAAGCTTGGAAATAGGGACGACCCTCCCTCTAATTCTGCAACCTCACCCCCACCATCATCACCGTCCCCTGCGAGCTAGATCCCGCCTGGTTCGAGTCCAGGATGTCGTGGCGCAGCGTGCCCTTGATCCAGATGTTGCGGTTGAGCTTGTAGATCAGATTGCCTTCGAGCGAGTAGGTCTTGTCGTTGCGATTTTGGCCCTGGTAATCGTAGGTGCCGTAGGTGAACTTGCCCACTGCCGTAAGCCAACGGCGGAAATCGTGATCGACTTCGGCGGCGTAGGTGTGCACCAGCACGCCGGATGAGCCGGGCACGGTGGTCTCCGCGATCTGCGTGTCGGTGGCGAATTTCACCGTGGTCAGGCCGCTCGCGTTCCAGATCAGCGAGCCCGAGGTGAGGAAGCCCGCGAGCTGGCTCAGCCGCGGATCGACATAGTTGCGCGCGGAATAACCGACCGAGACTTCGCCCGTGAGGATGCGCGAGAACTCGAAGGACGAGCCGACCTTGGCGTACCCGCCGTTCGAATCGCGGAAGTAGCCGTTGCGGTCCGCGGGCTGGTCGTGGACGCGGGTGTCGCCCTGGATTTCGACGAACGGCTTCAGGCCCGGCTTCAGCTCGTAGGAAAAGCGCCCGACGCCGCCATACTGGTTGAAGTCGCGATCGTCGTTGCTGAAGGTCGAGCCATCGGTCAGCTTGGAGTTGGTGTAGGCGGTGCGATCGACGGTGGCGCCGGCAGCGACCTGGAAGCGATTATAGGTCTGGTCGAAGCCGACGGTCGTGCCGTAGGTGGCGTAGACCGGAAATTTTTGCAGGCCGGCCTGCACGTTGGGGCTGCCGGGATTGTCGGTGGCGAGCCGCAGGCGGAGCTGCGTGGTCAGCTTGAGATCGCGATTGACGTCGATGCGGCCGTCGACATGGCCGGTAAAGTCGGGGCGGTCAACCTCGACCGGCGAGGGCGAGGCAAAGCCGTCGATCGTCGCCGGCATGTTGTTGGTGTAGCCTGAGAACGAGCCGCGCAAATCGGCCACCAGCGCGTGGCGCTCCCAGTCGGACACCACGAGAAGGTCGGGCGCGACGACATAAGCCGGCGAGCCGACCGGCTTGTTCAAACGCGCCGGATTGGTGTCGTAGCCGGCGGAGAGCTCGAGCCCGCCCTTGATCAGGAAGCTGCCGGCATAGTCGCCGACCGCGCCGAACGAGTCCTCGTCGAGCTTGAGGCGGCGGCGCAGCGGCTGGCCGGGCACGTTGCCGGCCAGCGCCGGCGGCACCGGCGTCTTGTGCGCGGTCTCGGAGGGTGGCGGCGCGATGCGCGGCGGGCCGAGCGTTCGATCCGGCGTTGCCGGCGGCACCGGCGAGCCGGGACCGACCGGGCGTTTCGGCTTTGGCTGTCCGGGATAGAGCTTTGGCTGCAGCCGCTTGCGGTTGAGCGAATCGTATCCGGAGGCGCTGGCGCCATTGGCAGCGGGCAGGCCGTAGGTCGGGACCTTATTGGTCGGGTTCCGGCTGGTCGGGTTTTGGCCCGCGCGCGCCGGCGCCTGCTGGCGCTTGCGCAAATCGGCATTGGGATCTGGGAGCGCCGGCAGCGCATCCGAGGGTGCCTGCGGCACGCCCGCGGTACGGCGGGTCGGCAGCGTGTCGGGTGAGGCGAAGCCACCGCGGTTGGGACTGAACAGGTCGGGGGTGAGGCTCTGGGCGCCTGCCGGTGCGCTTCCAAGGGCAGTCAGCGCGAGACACGGCAAAGCGGCGCGCAGGAAATGCGCGCGTTTGCTCCGGCTCGTGCCTGGAGACGACCCCACGATGGAAGAACCCCAACGAAATCAAATACTTTCGCGATAGCGTCCGCCGACTGGCGGGAACCATCGTTAATGGACTTAAAACAATTATGGTTAACGACCGGTTGAGGGCTGGGGCGCCCTCGTCGCCTCGAAGGCCATGGCGTGCTAAGCAGGAGCCAACGGGCGAACCGCCCCTCCTCCCTGGACCAGAACATGCCGAGTTCGAAACCGCTGATGACCCAATCATCCGGCCCCATTCCCGACAGCGTCGAATCCGCACTCCGCACGCTGGAAACCGAGAGCGGCGGTATCAACGCACTCGCCGCCGCCCTGCGCGGCCCGCTTGGCGCGAGTTTCGCCAAGGCGGTCGATCTGATCCGCAACGCGAAGGGCCGCGTCATCGTCACCGGACTCGGCAAGTCGGGCCATATGGGCCGCAAGATCGCGGCGACGCTGGCTTCGACAGGCACGCCCGCCTTCTTCGTGCACACCGCCGAAGCCGCCCATGGCGACCTCGGCATGATCACCACCGATGACGTCATCATGGCGCTGTCCTGGTCCGGCGAGCAGCCGGAGATGAAGACACTCGTCAACTATTCCGCGCGGTTCGCGATCCCGATGATCGCGGTGACGTCGAACGCGGCGTCCTCGCTTGGACAAGCAGCCGACATCGTGCTTGAGCTGCCGAAGGCGCGCGAGGCTTGCCCGCACAATCTGGCGCCGACCACCTCGACCATGATGCAGGTCGCGATCGGCGACGCCATCGCGATCGCGCTGCTCGAAGGCCGCGGCTTCACCGCGCTGGAATTCGCGCATTTCCATCCCGGCGGCAAGTTAGGGGCGATGCTGAAATTCGTCCGCGACTACATGCGCACCGGCGCGGAGATCCCGGTCAAGCCGCTCGGCACCAAGATGTCCGACGCGGTAATGGAAATGTCGGCCAAGGGCCTCGGCTGCGTCTGCATCGTCGATGATGTCGGCGGGGTTGCCGGCATCATCACCGACGGCGATCTGCGCCGCCACATGCGGCCCGACCTGCTGACGGCGTCGGTCGACGACGTCATGACCAGGCAGCCGAAAACCGTGCCGCCCTCGATGCTCGCCACCGAGATGATCGAGGTGCTCAACACCCGCAAGATCACGACGCTGGTCGTGACCGAGGCGGACAAGGTGGTGGGCATCGTGCATCTGCACGATCTGTTGCGCGCGGGCGTGGCGTAAGGTTTCTCTCCGTCATTGCGAGCGCAGCGAAGCAATCCAGAATCCCTCCGCGGAGGCAGTCTGGATTGCTTCGTCGCAAGAGCTCCTCGCAATGACGGCGGTTAGAGCTACGCCGGAAACCGCGCCGCCGTCTCCTCCAGCGGCAGCTTTAGTCCGTTCGCCAGATACGACACCGTGCGATAGAAGCCGCACAGCAGCATGATCTCCAGGATCTGCGCCTCGTCGTAATGCGCCGAGAGCGCGGCGAACTCGGCATCGTCAAACGTCGCGCGGTGATGCAGCGCATCGACGGCGGCGATCATCGCCTGTTCGGCCGGCGACCAGCACGACGACGTCGCATCGCCCTGCACGGTCGCACGGACTTCCGCCTCGGTGAGGCGCGCGGGCCCGGCGAAGATCGCGACATGCACGCCCCATTCATATTCGCATTTGTTCAGCGCGCAGGTGCGGTCGATGACGACCTCGCGCTGGCGCAACGACAGCGGGCCAGGATCGAGCAGGCCGCCGGCGCGGAACTTGTCCCAGGCGCGGGCGTGGCCCGCCATCACCCGGAACAGCAGCAACGGCGGCGCACCGCGCATGATGCGATCGAACTGCGCCTGGATCTCCGGGGGATAAGGCGGGGTGAGCGGCGCAATGCGCGGCGGGGCCTGGGACATTGGCTGTCTCCTTTGCTACATTTATTGTAGCATCACGCTACATTATTTGTAGCAATACGCAAGAGGGCGACGATGGCGAAACAGTCCGCTTCCAGATCGCGTAGCGTCCGTGGTTCGCGCACGGGCCGACCGGTCATGGCGCTGCTCGACCTCCTGGGGCGACGCTGGAGCCTGCGTATCCTGTGGGAATTACGCAAAGCCCCCCTCACCTCGCGCGGCTTGCGCACTGCCTGCGACGAGGCCTCGCCGACCGTGGTTCAAGCGCGGCTGAGCGAGCTGCGAGAGGCGGGGTTCGTGGAGCTGGGCGAAGGTGGAGGTTATGGGCTGACGGCGCTGGGACAGGAGCTGTGCGAGACGTTCATACCGCTGCACAGGTTTGCGGAGCGGTGGCGCAGCAAGAGTCGCGCCTAAGTCTGGCGACGCCGTCCTGACAAACTCGTCATTGCGAGCGGAGCGAAGCAATCCAGAATCTTTCCGCGGAGACAGGCTGGATTGCTTCGCTTCGCTCGCAATGACGGGGAGGCAACAGCTACGTCGCCGCCACCGTCAGATTCGCACCGTCCACCTGCACCACTTTCACCCGCGTCCCCGCCGGCGTATCCGGGCCGGCGACGCGCCACACCGTGTCGCCGATACGCATGGTGCCGTTGCCGTCGATGATCGGCTTCTCCAGCGTGAACTCGCGGCCCAGGAGCGCGTCCGCGCGCTTGTTGAGGAAGGGGCTGGCACTCGCATCCGCCCTCGGCCGCGCGAGCCGGCGCCACACCGGCACGGCGGCGGCGGCGAACACAGCGAACATCACGAGCTGGATCTGCCAGGACACGACAATCGCGAACGAGATCAGGCCGACCAAAATCGCGGCGAGCCCGAGCCAGAACAGGAAGATCCCCGGCGCCAGCACCTCCAGCACCATCAGGATGAAGCCGAAGATCAGCCAGTTCCAGGTGCCGAGCGATACGAATATGTCGGTCATGACACGACCTCTTTAATTCAGACGCTTACCCTTATCGGAAAACCGGTGTCCGCGTTTCCGGGGGATGCGCTGTGACTATCCCTGCCGCGGCGGCACCGCCGGCGGCGTGAGGCTGGACGACGGCACCGAACCGCCGCGGCGAACGGCAGCGGCCGCGGACGCCGCGCTTTCGCCGAACGTCGCCTTCGCGATCTCGCCGATGCCGGCGAGCGAACCCAGCATGCTCATCGCTTCGACCGGAAGCATGATGATCTTCTGGTTCGGCGAGTCGGCCAGCTGCCCGAACGCTTTGATATACTTGTCCGCGATAAAATAGTTCAACGCGGAGATATCACCCTTGGCAATGGCTTCCGATACCACAAGCGTCGCCTTGGCCTCGGCCTCCGCGGAACGTTCGCGGGCCTCGGCGTCGCGGAACGCGGCTTCCTTGCGGCCTTCGGCCTGGAGAATCTGGCCCTGCTTGGCGCCCTCTGCACGCAGGATCTCGGACTGGCGCTGGCCTTCGGCCGCGAGAATATCGGCGCGTTTGACGCGCTCGGCCTTCATCTGCCGGCCCATCGCCTCGACGAGATCGGCGGGCGGCACGATGTCCTTGATCTCGATGCGGTTGACCTTGAGACCCCACGGCGAGACCGCGGCGTCGACGACGCGCAGCAGGCGCTCGTTGATCTCATCGCGATGCGACAGCACCTGGTCGAGATCCATGGAGCCCATCACCGAACGGATATTGGTCATGGTCAGCACGATGATCGCCTGCTCCAGATTGGAGACTTCGTAGCTCGCCTTCGCGGCATCGAATACCTGGAAGAAGGCGACGCCGTCGACCGTGACCGTGGCGTTGTCCTTGGTGATCACCTCCTGCTCAGGTATCGAGATCACCTGCTCCATCATGTTGATCTTGCGCCCGACGCGATCGAAATAGGGCACGATCAGATTGAGCCCGGGGCTCAGCGTCTGGGTGTATTTGCCGAACCGCTCGATGGTCCAGTCATAGCCCTGCGGCACCGTTTTCACGCCGGCAACCAGCGTGACGATGACGAGCAAAACCAGAACAATCGCGAAAATGTCGAAACCGCTCATATTTCCTCCGAGGCGGGAAAAGGTCTTTCCCGCGCTGTCATTGGTCGGGAATGCGACCCCACCGGTTCAGCGGTCGCGACTCACGTCGGCATTGGCGCGATTCTGCACAAGACGCAGGGAGAGGGAATGGCCGCGATTATGTATTTGCGAGGCGCTCTTGAAAGCGTGCAGGCGCAGACCTAGCGGCGGACGTTAACGAATTCAGCCATGCCAGCGGTCGCAGCCGAATTCTATTCGATGACCTCGTTCGCGGTTGCGAGCAGGCTTGGCGGAAGCGTGACGCCGATTGCCCTGGCCGTCTTCAAGTTGATCGCCAGCTCGAACTTGGTCGGATTCTGGACCGGGAGGTCGGCCGCTTGCGCACCCTTCAGGATGCGGTCGATGTAGGAGGCGGCGCGGCGGAGCTGCTCGGCACTGTCGGTGCTGTAGGACATCAGCCCGCCCTCGTCGACGAAGGTGCGGCTCCAGAACACTGCCGGCACGCCCGCTTCACCGATCGCCGCCAGGAGGTGCGCGCGGTTGGCCATGGTGAAGAAGTCCGGCAGCACCAGCAGTCCGCCGTCCTTTCGCGAGGCCAGCGCGGCGATCGAGGCGGTGTCGTGCACGGGCGCAGGCTCCACCGTCACATGGAGCGCGCGGCCCGCGTCCTCGATGGTGCGCAGCATCAGCGGCGCGAACGGCGCGGTGGCGGGATTGTAGACGACGAAGACACGGGACAGTTTTGGCGTGACCTGCGTCAGCATCTCCAGCCATTTGCCGGCCAGCGGGCCGTCGTAATCGGTGAAGCCGGTGACGTTGCCGCCGGGATGGGCGAGATTCTGGACGAAGCCCTGGCTGACGGGATCGGTGACGACGGCGAACACGATCGGGATCGTCGTGGTGCGCCGGCGCAGCTCCTCCACCGAGGGCGTTCCGACCGCAAGCAGGATGTCGGGCTTGAGCGCCACGAGTTCGTCGGCGAGTTGCGCGATGCGCGCGCGGTCGCCGCCGCCGTTACGCCAATCGATCTTGAGGCTGGCGTGCTCCTTCCAGCCATGGCCGGCGAGCGCCTCGACCAGGATGGCGCTTCGCGTCTGCCCGATCCCATCGTCGGCCGCAGTGACCGAGAGCACGCCGAGCCGCCGCGTCGCATTCGGCTGCTGCGCCAGCGCTGAAGCCGGCAGCGCTGCGGTCATCCCAAGGAGCGCCAGAATCTCGCGGCGGTTCATGGGGCGCTCCTCAGATCCAGCCCTGAAGCTCGCGCAGCACCAGCGTCCGGATCACATCCATGCCGGGATCGCTGTCGTTGAGGCAGGGGATCGCGGAAAACTGCTCGCCGCCATTGTGCTTGAATATCTCGGCATTTTCCTGCGCGATCTCCTCCAGCGTCTCCAGACAGTCGGCGGAAAAGCCGGGCGTCACGACCGCGATCCGGCGCACGCCCTCTTTCGCCAGACGCTCCATGGTCTTGTCGGTGTAGGGCTGGAGCCACTCGTCGAATCCGAAGCGCGACTGGAACGTCAGCAGCAGTTTCGTCTCGTCCATGCCGAGCCGGCGTCGCAGCGCCTCCGTCGTGGCCACGCATTGGCCCTGATAAGGATCGCCCTTGTCCACGTAGGCCTTCGGCATGCCGTGGAATGAGGCGACGATCAGCTCCGGCTTGAACGGCAGGCTCGCCAGATGCGTCTCGATCGAGGTGGCGAGCGCCTCGATATAGGCTTCGTCCTCATAGTAAGGCGGTGTCACCCGCAGCGTCGGCTGCGCGCGCAGCCGCGCAAGCACGCGAAACACCTCGTCGCAGACGGTGGCCGATGTCGCGGCGGAATATTGCGGATAGAGAGGTACGGCAAGGATGCGATCGCAGCCCTTCGCGATCAGCGCATCAACGCCCGACTTGATCGAGGGATTGCCGTAGCGCATCGCCCACTCCACCGTGACGTGGTCGCGGTCCGACAGCATGGCTCCGAGCTTGTCGCTCTGCGAGCGCGTGATGGTCTTGAGCGGCGACTCGTTCCTCTGGGTGTTCCAGATCTTGAGATAGTCGCGCGCCTTGGCGCGGGGGCGGGTGCGCAGGATGATGCCGTTCAGCACGAGCTGCCAAATCAAGCCCTGATCCTCGATGACGCGGGCGTCCGAAAGGAACTCTTTGAGATAGACCCTCACGCCCGGCGCATCGGCCGTATCAGGCGTGCCGAGATTGACCAGCAGCACGCCGACGCGCGGCAGACCGGACCGGACGGCCTGCTTCGCGGCTGCGATGGTGGCAATTGTCGTCATGTATCGTTGGGTCGCGCGTTGCTCCGAACTTGTCAAGATGAGGCCTGTTTCGCTAGGGTCGCACTCAAGCGGGGGGAGGAAAGATGACGCTCGCGGAATGGTGCGTCTTTGGAGCATTGCTGCTCTATCTGTTAACGATCGGCTCGATCAAATGGATCAGATTTCGCGGCTTCGACAATTCGCGGCCGCGCGATCCCGCCTTCTATCAGGACGCCATCGCGCAGCGCGCGCTCGGCGCGCACCAGAACGGCATCGAGACCTTTCCGTTCTTCGCCTTCGCGGTGCTGCTCGCCGAATACAGGGATTCGCCGCAGCGCCTGATCGACGAGCTCGCGGCGCTGTTCCTGATCGTACGGATTGCCTATGTGCTGACCTATCTCGGCAACCGCCCGACGCTGCGCTCGATCCTCTGGAGCATCGGCTTTGCGATCAATCTCGGGATCTTCTTCATGCCGGTGTTGAAGCGGTTTCTGCCGGTGTGACGCGCCGTGTCCCGGACGCGGTGCTGCGCGCTTGCGCTGCTCCGCAGAGCCGGGACCCAGAAGGCCACCCGCTACCCTATGGAGACATGGGCCCCGACTCTGCAGCGCACCGTCGAAGGGACGCTGCGCTGCGTCCGGGGCACGAGAGTCTTGCTCAGAAACACGTCGTCCGTTCGGCCGCGATGTAACCCAACAACAGACCCGCGCCGAACAGCAGCACGAGGCCGGCGGCGGCGAATTCGATGCCGCGCATGAACAGCGCGCCACCGCCGTCGCGCCCGGCGCTGAGGCGGGCGGCGATGTCCTTGGCGGAGACGGCGACCACCGCGATGGCGGCGACCGTGATCGCGGTGCCGAGCCCCATCAGCAAGGTCGCGGCGATGCCCGCCCAGAACAGACCCTGGGCCAGCGCGAACACCAGCACCAGGATCGCGCCCGAACAGGGACGGATGCCGACGGTCAGGATCGCGCCGAAGCCGCGTCCCCAGCCACCGGGGCCGGCGAGCTCGCTCGGCGTGGGACCGTGGGAATGGCCGCAATGCTCGTCATGGACGTGGTCATGCTCGTGGTGATGATGGGCGTGCGCGTGGTCGTGACTGTGATCATGGGGTCGGTGATCATGCGCGTCGTGATGATGGTGGCCGTGATCATGGTGGTCATGCGGCACGCCCGCGATCGCCGGCACCGGCTGAACCGCCTGGAGGGCACGGATGAAAGTGCGGCCCTTGACCCAGACCAGGCGCAGGCCGAACAGCGCGATCAGGGCATAGCTTGCGATCTCGATCGCGCCTTCCGCCTTGCACATGGTCTTGGCGGTCGCATTCAGCACCCAGGCCGAGACGCCGACGATCAGGATTGCCACCAGCGACTGCATCAGCGCCGAGGCAAACGACAGCACGATGCCGCGCCGGGCGGTCTCACGATTGGCGACGAGATAGGAGGCGATCACCGCCTTGCCGTGGCCGGGGCCGGCTGCGTGGAAGATGCCATAGGCGAACGAGATGAAGAGCAGCGTCCATACGGCCGAGCCGTCGGACTTCGCGGCGCGGATCGTCGCCGACATCTGGCGATAGAATTCCGACTGTTTTGCCAGGAGCCAGCCGATGACGCCGTTGGCCTCGGAGGCTGCTGGCTGGGTGGTGCGCGGCTCGCCGAACGGGTTTTGCGCGAGGAGATCGTGGAGCGCGGCATCGACCACGCCCGCGACCAGCACAACGGCGGCGCAGGCGAGCAGCCCGCGGGCGAGCGGGGGGAGTTGCGGCTTCAAGGGCAATCCACCGTGATCTTGTTGGCGAACATCATGCCGAAATTCGAGTTCTCGCCGTTCATGAAGGTCTGCTCGTTGAGCTTCTGGGCGGTGGCGGAGCCGTCACTGGGCCGATCAAGCTTCATCTGGCAGCCGGCGGGAGCGCCGACCAGCTTGACCGGATTGTCCTTGGCCATCTGGAAGTCGATGAAGAAGGAGCGGTCGAACACTTCGAGCACCAATTGCTTGGGCTTGACCGGATTCTTCAGCGGCAGCGTGAAGTGCAGGGTCAGGACCGTATCCTTGTAGTCGAGGAAGTAGTCGACCGGCTCCTGGAATCGCTCCTTCTTGCCGTCGGCTCGCGCAAAGGTGAAGTAGGCGTATTCCTTCAGCGATTCGACATTGGTCTGCGCCAGCGGCCCGAGCTCCTCGCGCGTATAGGCGCCCTTGGTCTTGCTCTCGAGCCCTTGCACCGCATAGGCCGAGAACATGTCGTCAAACGTCCAGGAGTGGCGGACGCCGGTGATGGTGCCGTCCTCAGCGTAGAGCAGCTCGCTCGTCGCCGTAATCCAGACATGCGGATGCGCGCTCGCCGTTCCTGCCGCAAGCGACAGGGCGATGGCGAGCAGCAGTCCGAACAGGGCACGCATGCCCATCAGGCGACCTTTGCGTCGTCGAGCAGACCGCGGCGGCGCAGCAGCGCGTCCGGCTCCGGCGGGCGACCGCGGAACGCCTCATAGGCAACTTCAGGATCGACCGATCCACCCGAGGAGTAGATGTCGTCGTGCAGGCGCTTGGCGACCTCAGGATCGAAGATGTTGCCGGCCTCCTCGAACGCACCGAAGGCGTCGGCGTCCATCACCTCCGACCACATGTAGCTGTAATAGCCCGCGGCATAATGATCGCCGGTGAAGATGTGACCGAACTGGGTCGGCCGGTGGCGCAGCGAGATCTCCTCGGGCATGCCGATCTTCTCCAGCTCCTTCTTTTCGAAGGCGCGGACATCCTGCGCGGCGGAGGCCGGCTGGGTATGGAATTCGAGATCGACCAGCGCCGAGGAGACGAACTCGACCGTGGCAAAGCCCTGGTTGAATTTTCGCGCGGCAAGGAACCGTTGCAGCAGATCGTCCGGCAGCGGCTCGCCGGTTTGGTAGTGGCGGGCGAATTGCTGCAGCACCTCGGGCCGCTCCTGCCAGTGCTCGTAGAGCTGCGACGGCAGTTCGACGAAGTCGGTGAACACGGAGGTGCCCGACAGCGACGGATAGGTCACGTTGGAGAGCATGCCGTGCAGGGCGTGGCCGAACTCGTGGAACAGCGTGCGGGCATCGTCGGGCGACAGCAGCGAGGGTTCCCCGCCTGCGCCCTTGGAGAAGTTGCAGATGTTGAGGATCAGTGGCGCGACCTCGCCGTCGAGCTTCTGTTGATCGCGCAGCGAGGTCATCCAGGCGCCGGAGCGTTTCGACGTCCGGGCGAAGTAGTCGCCATAGAATAGCGCCTTGTGCTTGCCGTCCTTGCCCTTCACCTCCCAGACCCGAACATCCGGGTGCCAGACCGGAACGTCCTTGCGCTCGGCGAAGGTGATGCCGAACAGGCGCGTGGCGCAGTCGAAGGCGGCGGCGATCATGTGGTCGAGCGCGAGATACGGCTTGATCGCAGCGTCGTCGAAATTGGCCCGCTGAAGCCGCAGCTTTTCGGCGTAGAAGCGCCAATCCCAGGAGGCGAGCTTGAAATTTCCGCCCTCTTCCGTGATCAGCGCCTGCATGTCGTCGCGGTCGGCAAGAGCGCGCGCCCTGGCCGGCTTCCAGACCCGCTCCAGAAGGCCCCGCACCGCTTCCGGCGTCTTGGCCATGGAATCCTCGAGCCGGTAGGCCGCGAAGGTCGGGTAACCCAGGAGATTGGCGCTTTCCTCGCGCAGCTTCAGGACCTCGACGATGGTCGCGTTGTTATCGTTGGAATTGCCGTTGTCGCCCCGCGCGGTGAAAGCCTTGTAGACCTTCTCGCGCAGGTCACGTCGGGCAGAGCTCTTCAGGAACTGTTCGACCGAGGAGCGCGACAGGGTGACGATGGCCTTGCCGGCCATGCCGCGTTCTTCTGCCGCAGCCTTGGCGCTGGCGACAAAACTCTCCGGCAGGCCCTGGCGGTCGGCTTCGCCGAGCTCCATGAACCACTCCTGCTCGTCGCCGAGCAGATGATGGCTGAAGCTGGTGCCGAGTTGTGCGAGCCTCTCGTTGATCTCCGCCATCCGCGTCTTGGCCTCTTCGGAGAGGCCAGCGCCCGAGCGGTGGAAGCGGGTGTAGGTGCGCTCGAGCAGGCGGAGCTGTTCCGGTGTCAGACCGAGATTGGCGCGGTTCTCGTGCAGATGGGCGATGCGGCCAAACAGCACGGCGTTCATCATGATCGGATTCCAGTGCCGCGCCATCCGCAAGGAAACCTCTTTGTCGATCTCCAGGATGGCCGGATTGGAATGCGCCGAGACGAGGTCGTAGAAGACGGAAGCGACCTTGCTGAGCAGTTTGCCCGAGCGCTCCAGCGCCGTGACGGTGTTGGCGAAGTCGGCTGCGGCCGGATCATTGGTGATCGCCGCGATCTCCGCGGAGTGATCGGCGAAGGCCTGCTCGAAGGCCGGGAGGAAGTGCTCCGGCTTGACCTCGTCGAAAGGCGGGGTCGCAAACGGTGTCACCCAGGCCTTCAGCAGCGGGTTGGTCTCGGAGTCCGTAGTTTGGCGGGGTTCTGACATCACACGTCCCGATTTTCGAGCCTGAATTGTTGCGGCCAGCTATAGCACGCGATGGGGCTTTTTTGGGCCATTTGCCCTTGCTCCCGGCCGCCTTTTCGAGGAGATTGCGGCCCTCCAAGCCTAGGGACCCCTGAGCTCATGAACGCGCCTTCCTCGTCTTCCCGTCGGATCGTCTGGCCGAGCGTCATCACTGTCATCAGCGCGGCCATCCTGATCGGCGCCGAAGTGTTCGGCGCGGCGTTTGCCGGCGGATGGGCGCTCGCGATCCTGTTCGGGCTCGGCGACCAGGGCGCACACATCCTTCAGGCCGCGCTGTTCGCGCTCGGCGTGCTCGTGATGACCGCCTTCATCCGCGCGGCTCAGCGCGTCGAGCCCTTCACGAAGCGCAGCTGACGCTTCTCACGCGCGCGAGGGACACGCGCGCGCAGAAAACTTAACGCGCGTTCATCTTTCGCGCTGCTCGCGCAATACTGCGCAAGCAGATGTTAGGCAAATCTGTTCTCAGCCTAAAAAATCTCTTGCGAACCAGAGTCAAAACACCTATTTGCGGATTGCCCAATTTCGCACGTGCCTGTGGTCGTGTGTCAGTCGGTAGGTATCCGGACAAGAGGCCGGACAGCCGCCAAGGGGTGAAGAAGCCGAGGGGCTCTTCGGAAGTGCGGAGGTCGCGAGGCCTGAGCAAACCCGGAGCGTCCAGCATCTCTCTCAAAGAGATGCCTTGTCGAAGGTGACTTCACTTTTTGCAACCGTGACTGGCAGCCGGAGGCGAACCGGCGCACCCCGCTCTCAACGGGGGACGCGACTTAAAGCAACGACGGATCGGGCTTTTTTGGTCTCTACCGGCATTCCAACGCCGGCGCGGGCTACTGAAAAGGCTTGTCCTTCATTGCCAGGTGTGCGGGCGGGAACATTTCCCAACCAATCCACGGCAGCACAGTCTGATGTGAGTCTTTGGCTCGTCGCGCCTCCATCGCGCGATCTGGCCGGAGCGCTCTTATCCGACGTCATTTTTTGAACGGATCCCGTCGCTGGGCCGTTTGGGAGAGTGCTATGACCGATCGTATCCAGGAATTCCTGCGCAACCGCCGCAAGGATGGCCTCGACACCGAGCCGTGCCTCGTCGTCGACCTCGAAGTCGTGCGCGACAATTACCAGACCTTTGCCAAGGCGCTGCCCGACAGCCGCGTGTTCTATGCCGTCAAGGCCAACCCGGCGCCGGAAGTGCTGGCTTTGCTGGCGTCCATGGGCTCCTGCTTCGACACCGCGACGGTCGCCGAGATTGAGATGGCGCTGGCCGCCGGTGCGACGCCCGACCGCATCTCCTTCGGCAACACGATCAAGAAGGAGCGCGACATCGCGCGCGCCTTCG
This sequence comes from Bradyrhizobium sp. 197, assembly GCF_023073375.1. Lineage (NCBI taxonomy): Bacteria > Pseudomonadati > Pseudomonadota > Alphaproteobacteria > Hyphomicrobiales > Nitrobacteraceae > Bradyrhizobium > Bradyrhizobium sp. 197. Next base: position 58,513 of record NZ_JADPJJ010000092.1, read on the forward strand.
CGTTCGGCATTCGGCTGTTCGCGGTTGATTGCGTCGCCGAGGTCGAGAAGGTCGGCCGTGCCGCGCCCGGCGCGAAAGTGTTCTGCCGCATCCTCTATGACTGCGCCGGCGCCGAATGGCCGCTGTCGCGCAAGTTCGGCTGCGACCCGGAGATGGCCGTCGACGTGCTCGACGTCGCCAAGCGTCTGGGCCTGGAGCCGTGCGGCATCTCCTTCCATGTCGGCTCGCAGCAGCGCAAGGTGAAGGCGTGGGACCGTGCGCTGGCGATGGCCTCGCAGGTGTTTCGCGACTGCGCCGAGCGCGGCATCAACCTGACCATGGTCAACATGGGCGGCGGTTTCCCGACCAAGTACCTGAAGGACGTGCCGCCGGTGGTCACCTACGGCCGCTCGATCTTCCGCGCGCTGCGCAAGCACTTCGGCAACCAGATTCCGGAGACCATCATCGAGCCGGGCCGCGGCATGGTGGGCAACGCCGGCATCATCGAATCCGAGGTCGTGCTCATCTCGAAGAAGAGCGACGAGGACGAGGTGCGCTGGGTCTACCTCGACATCGGTAAGTTCGGCGGTCTCGCCGAGACCATGGACGAGTCGATCCGCTACGCCATCCGCACCCCGCATGACGGTGCGGACATGACGCCGTGCGTGCTCGCTGGGCCAACCTGCGACAGCGCCGACGTGCTGTACGAGAAGAACCCGTATCCGCTTCCCGTCACGCTCGAGATCGGCGACAAGCTGCTGATCGAAGGCACCGGGGCCTATACGTCGACCTACTCGGCGGTGGCGTTCAACGGCATCCCGCCGCTGAAGACCTACCACATCTGATTTGCCACATCTGATCCGCCTCTGATCTGAGGCCTGACGAACCCGGGAGCCGGCTTGCCGGCTCCCTCCCTGACATTTCGATCTGACGACGTCTTGGACAGGCGTGCTTCTCGCACGTCGGTTCAAGCGGGGACTGACGCGCCATGACTGCTCTTCGGAAGACACAGGTTGACCTCTCTTCGAAAGCCGCTCCGTTCGCGATCCGCAGCGAGCGTGCTGCCGACGTTGCGATGCGTGAAGCGCTGCTGGATGCCAGCTTTGGCGAGAACCGCCATGGCCGCACCTGCCAGCGCCTGCGCGACGGACGCGCACCAGCCGCGGGGCTTGCCCTGTCGGCAATGCGCGGAGGGACGCTCGTGGGAACCGTGCGGCTGTGGCACGTCAGCGCTGGAGGCAGGCCCGCTCTGGTCCTCGGACCGCTGGCGGTGGACCCTGCCTGCCGCCAGCTCGGGATCGGCGCCGCGCTGATGCATCAAGCGCTGGCCGCCGCCCGGGCGCGCGGGCATGCCGCTGTGATCCTGCTCGGCGACGCCCCTTATTACGCCCGCTTCGGCTTCTCACCCGCGAAGACTGGCGAGCTGTCGCTGCCCGGCCCGTTCGAGCGCGACCGCCTGCTGGCGATCGAATTCACGACGGGCGCGCTGGACGGCGCTGCCGGGATGATCGTCCCGACCGGCGCGGCCTTGCCCAAACGCCGGGCGGCTCGCGCTCTCCAGGCGCACGCGGCTTAAGGGATTGCCGTCTTGGCGACGACCCAAGCCGCGGTCGTGCCCACGCCCGCGCTGACGCCTGCCCCTTTGGGGTTGCGCGGGCCCGAGAAACGCCCTTTAACCCGCGGAAACGCCCCTTTCAGTCGAGGCTGAACCGATGTCCCGTCGCCTGATTTCCACCGGCTCCCCGTTCGAGAAGACCGCCGGCTACAGCCGCGCCGTGATTGACGGCGAGTTCGCTTTCGTCGCGGGAACCACCGGCTACGACTACACCACGATGACGATGCCGGCCGATGTCACGAGCCAGTCACGCAACTGCTTCAAGACCATCGAAGCTGCCCTGAAGGAGGGCGGATTCGAGATGGCCGACATCGTCCGCGCGATCTACTACATCACCGACATCAAGGACGCAGACGCACACTTCGCCGTCTGCGGCGAAGTCCTCGGCGATATTCGCCCGGCCGCAACGCTTCTCGTCGTCTCGGCACTCTACAAGCCCGAGATGAAGGTCGAGATCGAAGTGACCGCGAAGCGCCGCGGCGCCTGATCCATCCCTCACCCCTTGTCTGCCAGTACTTTCCGGAGAAACCATCCCATGAGTCCCGCCTCGCAGATCTACGCGAAGATTACCGGTCCTGTCGTCATGGTCGGCTTCGGCTCCATCGGCAAAGGCACGTTGCCGATGATCGAGCGGCATCTCGATTACGACAAGTCGCGCATCACCGTGATCGATCCCAAGGACGAGGGCCGCAAGGCACATTGCGAGAAGCACAATGTAAAATTCATCCAGCAGGGCGTGACCAAGGACAATTATCGCGACCTGCTGACCCCGCTTCTCACTGAAGGCGGCGGCCAGGGCTTTTGCGTCAATCTCTCGGTCGATACCGGCTCCACCGACATCATGGAGCTCTGCAACGAACTTGGCGCTCTTTACATCGACACCGTCAACGAGCCCTGGCTCGGCTTCTATTTCGATTCGTCGAAGGGCCCGGAAGCGCGCTCCAACTACGCCCTTCGCGAAGCAACGCTGGCCGCCAAGAAGGCGCGCCGCGCGGGCTCGACGACGGCCGTCTCCTGCTGTGGCGCCAATCCCGGCATGGTCTCCTTTTTCGTCAAGCAGGCGCTGCTCAACGTCGCCGCGGATCTGAAGCTCAATGCTCCCAAGCCGAAGACCAAAGCCGAATGGGCGGATCTGATGCGGCAGGCTGGCATCAAGGGCATCCACATCGCCGAACGCGACACCCAGCGCTCCAAGACGCCGAAAGAGCCTGATGTCTTCGTTAACACCTGGTCGGTGGAAGGCTTCCTGTCGGAAGGCGTGCAGCCGTCCGAGCTCGGCTGGGGCACCCATGAAAAATGGATGCCCGAGAACGCGCACACTCACGAAGCCGGCTGCGGCGCCGCCATCTATCTGATGCAGCCCGGCGCCAACACGCGCGTGCGCACCTGGTGCCCCACCCGCGGCGCGCAGTACGGCTTCCTCGTCACCCACAACGAGTCGATCTCGATCTCCGATTACTTCACGGTGCGTGACGGATCGGGCACGGCAATCTATCGGCCGACCTGCCACTACGCCTATCATCCGGCTGACGACGCCGTGCTGTCGCTGCATGAAATGTTCGGCCGCGCAGCGAAGATGCAGGAAAAGCACCACATCCTCGATGAGAACGAAATCGTCGACGGCATCGACGAACTCGGCGTGCTGCTGTTCGGCCATGACAACAATGCCTACTGGTACGGCTCGCAGCTCTCCATCGAAGAGACCCGCAAGCTTGCGCCGTATCAGAACGCCACCGGCCTGCAAGTGACCTCCGCCGTGCTCGGCGGCATGGTGTGGGCGCTGGAAAACCCGAACGAAGGCATCGTCGAAGCCGACGAGATGGATTTCGATCGTCTGCTGGAGATCCAGATTCCGTATCTCGGCCCGGTAAAGGGTTTCTACACCGACTGGACGCCGCTGACGGATCGTCCGGGACTGTTTCCGGAGGACATCGACACGAGCGATCCGTGGCAGTTCCGGAATGTTCTGGTGCGGTGACAACCCAGCCGTCATGCCCGGGCTTGTCCGGACAAGCCCGGCCATGACGCTGCAACTACGAGTTCGCTATTTCTCTTTGATCGGCGGCGCGATCTTCTCGGCAGGTGCCGGCGGCAACGCTGGCTTAGCCGCGCCCGCCGCGCCTTGCGTCTGAGGATCGGGCCGCGCGGGCTCCGGGGCCGGCGTGGTCGGCCGATTACCGCCGGGCCTGGCTTCCGCAGGCTTGTTCTGATCGTCCGACGGCGCGCCCTGGAGTGGCTGCGTCGCCTGCGCCGTCTGCATGCGGATCTCGGCGCGGATTTGCGCCAGCGACATGCCTGACACCACGACGCCTGCTGCGAACAGCGAGCACGCGATGATCAGGTCGAACTTCAGTCTGCGCTTGTCACTATTGCCGGTCATATCGATCACCGCAGTTGTCCGCGGTATCAACGAACTTGCCCCACCCCGGTTCCGCTGCCGGAAAGGCGGGAACCTGCCGCCCCTGAGCCAAAACGCCGCGCTTACTCCGTGGTGCTGACTTCCCACGTCGCATGCCGCACGCCGGGCAAGTGCTGGAGATCGGTCGCCGCCGTGTTCAGTTCGTTAGGATCGACCGCTGTCGCGACCAGCTTTGCGACGATCTCCAGAATGTCGTCGCCGATCTCGACCACGTGGACGTCGGCTACCGGATATTTTGCGGCCTCGAGTTTCTCGACCAGGCGGTCGCGCATGTCGGGCAAGACGTCGGCCGCGACCGCGAGCTTGAAGTAGTAGGTCGCCTCGGAGGCCTTCTCGTTCAGCGGGATGCGGTTGATGGCGTTGACCAGCGGGCGCAGCATGGTGTTGCCGGCAATCACGAACACCGTCAGCGCCGCGGCCTGCGCGACCATGTCGGCGCCAGCGCAGGAGCCGACCGCGGCCGAAGCCCACAGCGTCGCCGCGGTATTGAGCCCGCGCACATCCATCCCCTGCTTCATGATGACGCCGGCGCCGAGGAAGCCGATGCCGGAGACGACGTAGGAGATCACCCGCACCGCACCGTCAGCGCCGGTCAGGTGCATCGCGAGATCGACGAAGGCGGCGGCGCCGACCGCGACCAGCACATTGGTGCGCAGGCCCGCGGTGCGCTGGCGATACTGCCGCTCGGCACCGATCAGCGTGCCCAGCACGAAAGCCGTGAACAGGCTGACCAGCGTGTCGGCAAAGTCTGCAATCTGGAAGGTCGTTAGAAACCGCATGGCCCCATCTACGGTCAGAACGATGACGGCTTAAAGCTCCAGAAGCCCGCCGTCCCCATTTTCATCCGCGAACGCCAACTGAGTCCCCTTGGCGTTCCAGGCGAGCGCAGCCATGGGCGGGGTGCCATTGCGGCGAACCAGGATTTCCGCGCCGTCCTCCAGCCGCACCATCAGCACGGTGCCGTCGCTGTAGCCGGCGGCCAAGATGTCGTTCTTGGGGTGACAGGCAACCACCGACACGCGGGCCTGCAACGGCGCGAGCATCGCAGGCTCCTTGCCCATCGGGCCGTCCTTGCTGGCGAACGGCCACAGAATCACGGTGTCGGCGCCCGAGGTCGCCAGCGCCTTGCCGCCCGCGCTCCACGACATCGAGCGGACGCGTCCGGGATAGCCGGTCATGCGCATGTGCCTGTTGTCGGCGAGCCGCCAACCGTGCAGCGCTGACTCATGCATCGTGGTGACCAGAAATTTGTTGTCCGGGCTGAAGGTGACGCCGAGATGCGAACCGGCCCAGGGCAGGAATTCGGCCGACGCCGCCATGTTGGGAAACCACAGCGTCGCGCCGTTGTAATGGGCGATCGCGAGCCGCAGGCCCTTCGGTGCGAACGCAAGCCCGCCGACGGTCGAGGGCACATCGATCGACTTCTCTTCTTGCTTGCCGCTCTTGACGAAAGCCGTCTTGCCGGCCGACCAGGCGTAGGCACCGTCCGGATGCAGCGCCACCGCATCGATCCAGCGCCGCTTCGGGTCGGTCGCAAGCAGCGTCACCGCGCCCTTGGCGTCGAGCGACACAACCTTGCCGTCGTCGCCGCCCATCACGAGGCGCTTGCCGTCGGAAGCGGTCGAGAGAATGCCGCCGCTGTGCACGGCGACCGTGCTGATCTCGCCCTGGCCATCCACGAACGCGACGTTCTCCTCGCCGCCGACGAAGGCGGCGCGGTCGCCAAGGAAATGGGCCGCGGTCACGCCCATGCCGAGCGCAACCGGCTTGACGCGGTCGGTGACGGAGACGATCGAGGCGGAATCGGGGGCCGGCGTGAACTCTTTCATCACGAGACGATGCAGCTCTCAAAACCCTGGCGAATGAGATCTTGGGGCAATTCGCGGCCGATGAAGACGAGGCGGCTCTCGCGCGGCTCGCCGTCCTTCCACTTCCGCTGGTGGTTGCCCTCCAGCATCATGTGGACGCCCTGAAAGACGTAGCGGTCGTCATCGTCATGGAAAGCGAGGATGCCCTTGGAGCGCAGGATCTTGCCACCCTCCACCTGCACCAGGTTCTGGAGCCAGGGCATGAACATGTTCGGGTCAAGCGGCTTGTCGGTCTTGAGCGAGAGCGACTGCATGTCCTCGTCGTGATAATGCTTCAGGCCGTGGCCGTGATCATGGTGGTGATGGTCATGCCCGTGATGATCATGGTCATGGTCATCACCATCGGCCTTCAGGAAATCCGGCTCGATGTCGAGGATGCGGTCGAGGTCGAACGCACCGCGATCAAGCACGTCGGCCAAAGCTACCGAGCAGCGCTCGGTGCGATGGAGCTTCGCATAGGGGTTGATGCCGCGGATGCGGGCCTCGACCTCGGCAAGCTCGGGCTTGGTGACGAGATCGGTCTTGTTCAGCACGATGACGTCGGCAAAGGCGATCTGGTTCTTGGCCTCGGGCGCGTCCTTCAGACGGTCGGACAGCCATTTGGCGTCCGCAACCGTCACGACCGCATCGAGCCGCGCGTTCTTCTGCACGTCCTCGTCGACGAAGAAGGTCTGGGCGACGGGCGCCGGATCGGCAAGGCCGGTGGTCTCGACGATGATGGCGTCGAACTTGCCCTTGCGCTTCATCAACCCGTCCAGGATGCGCACGAGGTCGCCGCGCACGGTGCAGCAGATGCAGCCGTTGTTCATCTCGAACACTTCCTCATCGGCGCCGATGATGAGGTCGTTGTCGATACCGATCTCGCCGAATTCGTTGACGATGACCGCGTATTTCTTGCCGTGGTTTTCCGACAGGATGCGGTTCAAAAGCGTGGTCTTGCCGGCACCGAGATAGCCGGTCAGGACGGTCACGGGAATTTTCTGAGAGGTCGCTTCAGACATAACAACTCCGGACTTCGGGCTTTACGCGCGACGCGAGGCGGGGTGGCCCCTGCCCTAGTGGTCAAGCGCGCTGGTCAGGGCCTTTATATTGTGCCTGACCATATCAATGTAAGTGGGTCCAGGCCCCTTTTCGCCGGTCAAACCGTCCGAAATCAGGGTCCCGCCGACTTTTGAGCCGGTCTCCGCCGCGATCCGCCGGATCAGCCGGTCGTCACTGATATTTTCCAGGAACACGGCCGGGATTTTTTGGGCCTTGATCTGGCTGATGATGGTAGCGATGTCCCGCGCACTGGGCTCGGTTTCCGTGGAGACGCCCAGGGGCGCGATGAACTGGACGCCGTATTCGGCGGCGAAATAGCCGAAGGCGTCATGGGTCGAAATCACCTTGCGCCGCTCCGGCGGGATCTTGGCAAGGGCCTCGCGGACCTCGCGGTCGAGCATTTCGAGCTTTTCCAGATAGGCCTTTGCCTGGGCGCGGAAGAATTCCCCGTCGTCGGGGTCGGCCGCAGCCAGCGCATCGGCGATGCCGGTGACGTAGATCTTGGCGTTGGGAACGGACTGCCAGCCATGCGGATCCGCGGCCGAGCCGAGCTTCAGCGGCGCGATGCCGGCGCTTGCGGTGACCACCTCCGCCTTGGCTCCGGAGGATTGCACCAGGCGCGGCAGCCAGCCCTCGAGGCCGAGCCCGTTGACGATGACCAGTTTCGCGTCCGCGATCCGCTTCGCATCACTTGGCGCCGGCGTGTAGACGTGGACGTCGCTGTCGGCGCTGACCAGCGTCGTCAGATTGATCCGGTCGCCGCCGACATTGCGGACGAAATCACCGAGGATAGAGAAGCTCGCGACGACATTGAGCCGCTCCGCGGCGTGCAACGGCGAGGCGATCAGCAGCAACGCAAAGAGCAGAAGGAAGCGCATCGCTGTCACGCTTCCAGATGCCGGCCGGGAAACATCTGCCTGACAACACCGCCGACGCGGCCGAACAGGACGGAGACCATGTAGAGCGCGCTCGCCACCAGAATGATCGCAGGGCCCGACGGCACGCGGGTCTGAAACGACAGCACGAGGCCAGCATAGCCGGAGACGGCGGCAGCGACGACCGCAATGCAGATCATCACCGTGAGATCGCGCGACCAGAACCGCGCGATGCCGGCCGGCAGGATCATCAGGCCGACCGCCAGCAGGGTACCAAGCGCCTGAAAGCCATTGACGAGATTGATGACGACGAGCGCGAGGAAGGCGAGATGCGCAGGTCCGCCGGCACGACTGACGGTGCGCAGAAATAGCGGATCGACACTCTCGATCACCAGCGGCCGGTAGATCACCGCGAGCACCAACAACGTCACTGTGGCGTTGAAGGCGACGACCAGCAGCGTCTGGTCGTCCATCGCGAGAATGTTGCCGAACAGCACGTGCAGCAGGTCGATATTGGTGCCCTTGATCGAGACGATGGTCACGCCCAGCGCCAGCGAGGCCAGATAGAAGGTCGCGAGCGAGGCATCCTCCTTCAGCCCGGTCGAGCGCGCGACGAGGCCTGCGAGGATCGCGACGGCAAATCCCGCAATCAAGCCACCGGCCGTCATCGCGAACAGGTTGAGACCTGACAGCAGGAAGCCGACCGCCGCGCCCGGCAGGATCGCATGCGCCATGGCGTCGCCGACGAGACTCATCCGCCGCAGCATCAGGAACACGCCGATCGGCGCACCCGCGAACGACAGCGCGATGACGGCGGCAAGCGCGCGCCGCATGAACTCGAATTCGGTGAACGGGCCGATCAGCGCGTCATAGATCATCGGATATCAAGCCGCCCGCGAGCGGGCATCATCGGCCGAACAGGCGGCGGCGCTGTCGTCGAAGGCTTCGCACATCCGCATTGCGACGATCAGGTTTTCGGGCGTCAGAACCTCCGCCGTCGGTCCCCACGCCACGGGGCCGCGCGCCAGCACCAGCGTCTCGCTGAAATGGTTACGCACCATCTCCATGTCGTGCAGCGCGGCGAGCACGGCGCGGCCTTCGCCGTGCCAGTGCTTCACCAGCGCCAGCAGATCGACCGTGGTCTTGCTGTCGATGGCGTTGAAGGGCTCGTCCAGCACGATCAGCCGCGCGTCCTGGAGCAGCACGCGCGCGAACAGCACGCGCTGCATCTGGCCGCCCGAGAGTGTGCCGATCGGGCGGTTCTCGAAACCGTTGAGACCAACGGAAGCGATCGCGCGGAGGATCTTTTCGCGCGCGGCCTTGCCGATGCCGCCGAACAGGCCGGTCCCACGCCACAGCCCGGTGCCGACGAAGTCCAGCACCGAGATCGGGAAGCTGCGGTCGATCTCCGCGCTCTGCGGCAGATAGGCGATATCGCGGGAGTCGAGCCCGCCGAGACGGATGCTGCCGTCGAGCGGCCTGAGAATACCGACGATACCGCGCAGCAGCGTCGACTTGCCGGCGCCGTTCGGGCCGATCACGGCCAGCAGCGCGCCCGGCGCGACCTCACCATTGAGGTGGTGCACGGCCGGATGCCGGTCATAACCGAGCGTGACATTGTGGAAATGCAGTCCCGCCATCGTCACCTCATCGCCAGCCACACGATGCCCCACAGCACCGCGCAGACGGCAAGCGCGGCCGCGAGGCGGCTGGCCATGGTCATGCGCAGGATCGACCAGTGCGCCGCCTGGGCCGGATGCGGCACTGCTGCGTCATGGACATGGGCGTGCGTATGGTCATGCCCATGGGAATGGGCGTGGTCATGGGCGTGGCCGTGAGGCTGGGTGTGGGACGCGGCGGGAACCATCCGAGAACGTTATATTATAACATTACCCCTGTCCACGCCCCGGCTCAGGGCTTGCCGATCACCATCGCGATGGCGGCGGCCACGAAGGGGAACGGCACTGAAACCGCGCAGCGGAACCAGACGAAACGGGCCGGCATGAACGGGATTTCCCACAAGATCACGCGCTGGAAGGCGAACAGCGCCCACGCGACGACATAGGCGACCACCTGCGGGACGCCGCCGCCCGACTTCAGCGCCACCGTACCAACGGAGAAACCGATCACCGGGCCGCCGGGCGTCGCGGCCCCGGCAACCACGGCGGTCGCGACCCCGAGCCAGCCGCTATCGGGGCCGAGCCAGCCGCTGATCACCTCCTGCGGGATGATGGCGGCGATGTAGCCGGAGCCGATCACCCCGAGCGCGATTCGCGGCACGATGTTGATGAAGTCCATGGAGCCTTCGCGCAGCGAGGCCTTGAACACCGGAGGCCCGCGGCGGAAGGCGATCAGGCCGACGCCGAAGACCGAGCCCCACAGCAGCATATCGATGAGAGCGCCGCGCTCACGTCTCGTCGTCCTTCATGGCCGGCTTCGGATAGAGCCGGACATAGACAAAGCGGCCGAGCGCGCCGGCGAGCACCGGCAGCGGCAGCGAGATGATGATGCGCCACAGCGTGAAGTCGGTGCCCATGATCGGGATTTCCCAGGCCACCGCCCGGCCATAGCCGATCAAGGTCCAGCTCACGACCATGGCGATGACGGCACCGAAATCGGCGCCCACGGCGAGCAGCGCGCTCGCCACCGGATAGGCGGTGAAGGGACCGCCCGGCAGGATCGCGCCGAAGGCGGTGCCGATCAGAAGGCCCTTCAGGCCGGATTTCGGCCCGAGCGCGCGCGAGACCTTTTCGTGCGGCAGGATTTCCGAGATGAACGCGCCGAGCAGGCAGCCGGCCAGCACCCGCGGCAGGATGCCGCCGAACAGCGAGAGATCGTGGGTGAGAATTTCGAGAACGCCGTCGGTGCCGTCACGCCGCCAGACCAGCGCCGCGCTCACTGCCACCAGCACCGCGATCATGATTGTCGACCAGCCGATCGGCTTGCGCACGCGGCCCGGCCGCGGCTCGGACTCCACGTCGTCGGCGGGCGGCGGGTCTTTCGGGGAAGGTTCTGACAACGGGCTCGTTCGGCTCGAGGGTGATGCCCGTCCTGATTAAGGACGCCGTCCTCGCGATGCAAACATTACCGGCGGCGGGAGCGTTGCGCCCCCTGCGCAGAGCCATGCGAGGCGAACCGCGAATTCCGCAAAGCAAAAAGGCGGCCGCGCATGCGACCGCCTTTTCGATTCCGTCATTCCGGAGCGGCAAAGCCGACCGCGGAATGCGTGAAGCCTCAGGCCTTGTCGAACAGCGACTCGACGTATTCCCAGTTCACGAGGTTCTCGACGAACGCCTTGAGATAATCCGGACGACGGTTGCGATAGTCGATGTAGTAGGAGTGCTCCCAGACGTCCACGCCGAGGATCGGGGTGGCGCCGTGCACCAGCGGATTCTCGCCGTTCGGGGTCTTGGCGATCTCCAGCTTGCCATTCTTGACCTGGAGCCAGGCCCAGCCCGAGCCGAACTGACCGACGCCCGCCGCCTGGAAGTCCGTCTTGAACTTCTCGAAGCCGCCGAGGTCCTCGTTGATCTTCTTCTCGAGCTTGCCCGGCAGCTTGGTGCCGCCGCCATTGGGCTTCATCCAGCTCCAGAAGTGGATGTGGTTGTAATGCTGGCCGGCATTGTTGAACACTGCGGGGTTCTTGCCGAACGAGCCCTTGACGATCTCCTCAAGGGACTTGTCTTCCCATTCGGTGCCCTTGAGCGCGTTATTGCCGTTGGTGACATAGGCCTGATGATGCTTGTCGTGGTGGAATTCGAGCGTTTCCTTCGACATGAATTGCCCGAGGGCGTCATAGGCGTAGGGGAGTGGGGGCAGCGTAAAGGTCATGGGTTGTTGTCCGCGACTGATGGGGGAACGAGACTTAACGGTCAACCTTATAGAAGGTTCCTTTGCCGTTAAATACCGCGAATTTGCCAAAACGGGTGATGCGGACGCTTGGCCCGATTGCATAAAATCGTCGCAAGGATCTGGGGCGTTTCAACCGGGCCTTAAAATGTCATTGCCTTTGAGGTGCTTATGGCAGAACGAACGCACTGACAGGGCGGAGATGCAAAGAGAGAGCCATGAGCATCGAGATCGACATTTTGAACGGCGACGCCTCGTGGTCGATGGCGGAGCCGCTGCACAACGCGGTCTGGCCGCGCCACGCCGTCGAGAAGCAGCCCTGGGCTCACGTCAAATGGGCCAATGCCGACCTGCGCGTGCTGATCGAGACGCCCGAGGATGGTCTCGTCTGCCATGTCGGCATCTACTTCCGGACAGTCAGCTGGAACGGGCAGAAGGTTCACGTCGGCGGCATCGGCGGTGTCTGCACCCGCGAGGACCGCCGCGGCCGCGGCTATGCGACCGTGGCGATCGACGCCGCGGTGCACACCATGCGCGCCAACGAGGCGGTCCGCTTCGCGCTGCTGTTCTGCGAGCCGCATAATTTTGCGTTCTACGAGGCTCGCAAATGGAGGCCCTTCACCGGCGAGGTCTATTGCGAGCAGCCGGAGGGACGGATCCGGTTCACCCACATGGCGCCCTACGTCTTCGACATCGTCAGCGCGCCGACCCTGGGCACCATCGACCTATGCGGCCTGCCGTGGTGAGCCCTGCGTGACGGCAGGTTGGTGCCGGCGCCGCACGCGCTATAATATGTCGAATATCATCTAATATTCCGCGCGGTAACACATGACGATCGACGCCTCCGTAGACGCCGTGCCGCCGCGTGCCCCGGTCGCCTCCTCAATCACCAGTCTTTTGACGGCACCGATCCTGCCGACGCTGCTGCAGCTCGCGATTCCCAACATGATCGCGATGGTCGGCAGCACGCTGGTTGCGATCGCCGAGACCTCCTATATCGGCCGGCTCGGCACCATTCCTTTGGCCGCCATCGCGCTGGTGTTTCCGTTCGCGATGCTGACGCAGATGATGAGCGCGGGCGCGATGGGCGGCGGCGTCTCGTCCGCGATCAGCCGTGCGCTCGGCGCGGGAGATCGCGACCGCGCCGCGACGCTGGCGCTGCATGCCGCCATCATCGGTCTCTGCGGCGGGCTGTTCTTTACGGTAATGATGCTCGCCTTCGGCCGCTCGTTCTTCATGCTGCTCGGTGGGCGCGAGCGCGTGCTCGAGGAAGCCAGCGGCTATTCGCAAATGCTGTTCTCAGGCGCGGTCGCGATCTGGCTCGTCAACACGCTGGCCTCGGTGATCCGTGGCACCGGAGACATGCGCCTGCCCTCGATGACCCTGATCGGGGCGAGCGTGCTCCAGATCGCGCTCGGCGGCACGCTCGGGCTAGGCCTGTTCGGCGCGCCACAATTCGGCATGCCCGGCGTTGCCGCGGGCCAGCTGGTCGCGTTCAGCTGCGCCGCGATCTTCTTGCTCTGGTATCTCCTGTCCGGGCGCAGCCGGCTGCCGCTGAAGGTCCGCGCCTTCCATTTCGAGCGCGCAATGTTCTTCGACATTCTCAAGGTCGGGGCGGTGGCTTGTCTGTCGCCGCTCCAGACCGTGTTCACCATTTTGATCTTCACGAGGATTCTCGCCACCTTCGGCACCGAGATGCTCGCCGGCTACGGCATCGGCTCGCGCCTGGAATTTCTGCTGATCCCGATCACCTTCGCCTTCGGCATCGCCTCGGTCCCGATGGTCGGCTTGGCGATCGGCGCGGGGCAGTTGAAACGCGCGCGGCGCGTGGCCTGGACTGCAGCTGGGGCCTCGGGACTCACAGTCGGCCTGATCGGCCTCGTCATCGCGCTCGAGCCGTCGCTGTGGGTCGCGCTGTTCACGAGGGATCCCGGCGTTACCGCCGCGGCGCACAGCTACTTCCACTGGGCCGGCCCGGCCTTCGTGTTCTTCGGTATCGGCGTGTCGCTGTATTTCTCCTCGCAAGGCGCGGCGCGCGTCGGCGGTCCCGTGCTCGCCTCCACCGCGCGGCTTCTGATCGTCGCGATCGGCGGCGTTGGCCTCATGATGGCGCAGGCCCCGGCCTGGACCCTGTTCGCGCTGATCGGCGGCGCCATGGTCGTGTTCGGGCTTTCGACCGCGGCCTCGGTCGCCTTCGTGCGCTGGGACAAATGAGCGCAGGTGAATAAGCGGCGGCAAGTAAGCGCAGGAATGTGATTCCATCCAGCGTTGCACTATCCCGTCAGGCTGCTATGGAGGCGCTCCACTTCGGGGCTCTCCATGACTTCCAGATTCGCTGCTCTCATCGTCCTCCTGGCTGCGCTACTTGGCGCGACTGCCGCCCGTGCGCAGAGCGCCGACGGGACTTGGCAGACCCAGGCCGGCGACGCCCGCGTCAAGATCAGCAAATGCGGCGGCGGCATCTGCGGCAATGTCGTCTGGCTGCGTGAACCCCACGACACCGCGACCGGCCAGCCCGCCACCGACAGCAAAAATCCCAATCCTGCCCTCGCCAGGCGCCCGATGATCGGCTTGCCATTGTTCAACGGCATGCAGCCTTCAGGGCCGAACAAATGGTCCGGCCAGATCTACAATGCCGATGACGGCGGCACCTATGCCAGCAGCGTCAGCGTGACATCAGCGGATTCGCTGCGCGTCGAAGGCTGCGTCGGCGCGCTCTGCGGCGGCGAAACCTGGACGCGCGCGGGGCGTTAGCTCGCTCCCGCGATCATCGCCTTCAGCGCCGTGGCCGCCGAGGCGTAGCCGCCCCGCGCGCCGTCGATGAAATGGACGTGATCGCTGCGCAGCGCCGACGGCGTGAAGCAGGTCATCATCGCGGCGTCCTGCTGATAGAGACCATAGCGCACGATGCCGTCGCGCGCGGCCGCGGCGAGACGATTGCTGAGGGCGCGTTCGAGTTCCGGCGTACAGTCCAGGATCATGCGCAGGCCATCGTCATATTTGCGGAAGTCGGAGTTCTCCACGACTTGACGTGTATAGCGCTTCGGTACAAAGCCGCCGACGTTGAGATCAAAGCGCATGATCAGATAGACGAACAGCGTGTAGGCCAGCACGCTGGCGCGGCGTGCGAGCAGCGGACCTCCGCGCTTGGTGCGCGCCTCATAGTCAAGCCCCTGCGGCGGCCATGTCAGCGGCGGCCCTTGCGGCGGCACGGGCCGACCGGCATCCGGACTGCGCTCGACGAGCTGGATGACATCCTCGATCACTTTGCGGAAGGCTCGCGGATCGGCGCCCTGGGTCGGTATCACCAGCACCGACAAAATCAGCCCGCGCGCAGCCGGAATCACCTCGAACCGGCAGGACAGGCCGGAGAGATCGGGCTGCGTGCCCGCGGGCGCTTCGGGTATTGCAAAGTCGCCGCGCTTCATCGCGGCGTCGGCCCAGGCAAGCCCGCCGCCCGAGAACATCGCATAGGACAAATTGGCCGACGGACCGAAGCGCGCGACGCGCACGTCGAGGCCCTGCGCTCGGATGGCACTCACCGGCACCAGCGCGACGCGCATCCCCAAATCGAGATCTTCCCGCACCCAGGTTGCGGTCGCAGCCAGAGCCCCGCGGGCCGGCTCGAGATCGTGAGGCGCGACCGCGAAGCTCGCGCCGTCGCCGCCGAACACGAACGGGAATTCGCGTCCCTCCAATGCGTTTGTCACCGCCGCGATCACGGCGGCGCCGGCCATGTTCACCGCCTTGTAGCGCTGCGCCGCGATCGCCTTGGTGGAATCCACGATGTCAGCAACGCCGACACTCCAATCGTCCGGCAGCGGCGAATACAATGCAGGGTCCATCAGGCTGGTGAAGCCGCGAAAGACGGGAATGCTGCCGTAGAAGGAAGCGGCTGACATTGCGGTTGCCGGTCAAGTTTCGAATGAGGGAAGATACGCGGCGGGATCGCTTCGGGTTCGCCGGTCGGCTCGCCCGAAGGTCGCACCATCATTGGTCGAAACGACCTCAACGACAAGGTGCCGGTTCATTTCAGCACAAGACAATCGCGCCATCGGCTGATGCAGCGCCAGCCCGACGGCAGAGTTCTTCCGATGGACGATCTCCGCTAGTGCAGCTTCTCGTCCTCACGCTTGCGCAAGGCTTCGAGCGATGCGTCGTGGCAGCCGACCAGGCGCACGAACTGCTGCGGATACATTTCATAACCGTGACTGCCGGAATTCTGCTGCGTCATCGGCGGGCAATGAACATCGTCCGGCTTGGCGCGAGATGGCTCGGTCCGGTCGGGATTTGAAGCGGTCATGTTTGGCGTGGTCACGGACTGCTCCCCGTCAATTGGGGCAGATCGATTGACATAACCCAATCGATTGCGGGGCATCTTACGACCAAATCCGGCTTGATGTCATTGCGCCGGATCAACGCAATTATGGCGACCGGGTTCCGCTTACGCCGTATTCCCCGCGTCGATCGTAAACACGGTGCCGGTGACGTTGCGGCCGCCCTCGCCGAGCAGATATTCCACCATGCGCGCGACGTCATCCATCTCCGGCAAGCGACGCAGCGCGCTACGGCCGGCGATGCGCTTGCGCCCTTCGCCGGAAAGATTGTGCGTGAGCTCGGTATCGATGAAACCGGGCGCGATCGCGTTCACGGTGATGCCGAGCTTGCCAACCTCGCGCGCGAGCGAGCGGGTGAAGCCGGTCGCGGCGGCCTTGGTCGCACCATAGACCGAGAGACCGTTATAGCCTGTCGTCGCAATGATCGATGAGATGTTGATGATGCGGCCCACACCATCGGCCATCATCTGCCGCGCGACATATTTGGTGAGGATGATCGGCGACAGCACGTTGAGCTGCACCAGCGCCTCGATCTCGGAATTGTGCATGGTCGCGAGCAGGCCTTCGGTGCCGAGGCCGGCATTGTTGACGAGGCCGTAGATCGGGCCGAATTCGTCGCGCACGAGCTTTGCATAGGCCGGGATCGCGTCGATTACGGCGAGGTCGCAGGCACGGAAATGCAGGCGCCCCTCCGACCCGACAATCGCGGCCTTGAGTTCGTCGCTCTCGCGCCGCGCCGCCGCGATCACGTTGTAGCCGGCATCAACAAGCCGCTTGCCGATCGCAAGGCCGATACCGCGGCTAGCGCCGGTGACGAGAACATTATGCATCGGTGCGCGCCAGTTTGCCGGCCGGGGTGACGTCGAGCGCCTCGACGAAGCGGATCACCGCCGGCACCTTGTGGGACGCGAGCTGCGCGCGGCACAGATCCAGGATCTGGTCGCGGATCTCTTTCGCGCGCGCCGGATCGGTGCCGTCGGCAAGGATCAAATCGGCGACGACGATGCCGCCGGTAATCGGGCTCTTGCGCGACTTCGCCCGCGACATACGCACGTCGGGATGACGGTTGATCACCGCCTCGATCTCTTCAGGGTGAACCTTCAGCCCACCGATATTGATGATGCCGCCGCGGCGGCCGACGAAATAGTACCGGTCGCCGCGCAATTCGACGATATCGCCGCTGTCGACAAATCCGTCGTCATCGGTGAGCGCAGCCGCGTTGCGGCCGATATAGACATGCGCCGTGCGCGTCGAGCGGATGCGGAGCGAGCCGTCGACGACCTTCATCTCGACACCATTGCGGCTGCCGAGATAGTCGGCCGGGAAGCCTTCCAGCCCGTCATTGACGGCGAAGCCGACGCCGGCCTCGGTCGAGGCATAGGCATGGCCGACGGATGAATTCGGGAACGCCGCCTTCAGGCCGTCCAGCACCGCCTGGTCGGCGATCTCGCCGGAGAGACGGACGTAGCGCGGCGCAAACTGAGCGGCCGAGCCGCTCATCAACAGCTTGCGCCAGTGCGAGGGCGTGCCTGAGATATGGGAGACGCAGCGCGCCTTCAGCCGCGTGACGTGATCGCCGAGCACCTCATGCGGATCGGACAGCACCAACGAGCCGCCGGAGAGAACGGCGCGGAGGAAGATTTGCAGGCCGCCATAGCGGCGGATGTCGTAGAACGTTGCCCACACTGGCGCGGGCCCCCTCGCAGGGCCTTCGGCGACGATCGCCCCGGTGAGTGCCTCCAACGTATGGCCAACGATCTTCGGCACGCCCGACGTGCCCGACGTGAGCATCAGCCACTCCGTGGCGCGTTCGGTCGTGCCCGGGGCGGTGACCTGAAGCGGCAATTGCGCGGTGACGACCAGCGGCACGCCGGTATCGGCCCAGCGATCCGGCTCGTCGGTGACGACGGCATCGATCCCGGCATCCGCGATCAGCGCATCGAGATGCGCTGGGTTGAGATCGGGCGGGCACAGCAGCATGCGACGGGCGATACCGTCGAGCTCGATCATGGCAAGACCCGACCGGAGCTGATCGGACAATTTCAGCAGCACTGCGCGGCCGGACAATTCGCGCAGGCGGCCACCCAGGACCGTGTGCGACAAAATATCCGTCAGCGACACGATATCGTGCGCGTCCGACAGCGTGCGGCCCGTCAGCTCCGCGCCCAGATGGTCGCGGAGCGCAAAGATCTCACGCGGGGACATTTTCGTAGGCCCGCACAAAATCGCCCACGGTGGCGGGGAACGCTGCGTCCTCGGAGATGGTGAAGGGGTCGACGCCGGTCTCGTCCTCGAGGCGCGCCACCAGGATGGCGAAGGCGAGCGAGTCGAAGCCCGTCTCGTGCAGGGACAGATCGTCCGAGAGCGCGGGAAGCGTGACGTGCTGCTCCTTGGCGATCTGCTGGATCGCTTCAATGACTTTAGACCGTACCGACATGGCTGGCTCGCTTCTGTTGTCGTTCGTATTGCGGCGGCTCTTGATGACCGCCTCCCATGCCCGTTTGTTTACCCGACAGAAGTAAATGGCTTCTTGGACAATTCGGATAAAATTGGACCTATCTGGCGGATTTTCACGCGGTTAAAGCCGGATCGTACCCTCGTTGATTTGCGTATAGGTCTTCGCATCCAGCGCAACATACGCGCCGGTCTTCGGGTCCAGCATGAGCAGTGGATCGGAGATCGCACCCGGATCAAATCCCTCGCGCGCGAGCTCACCCTTCTTCTGCTTGAACGTCTCGGTCGCATCGAGCTCGCGCGAGATGCGCATGAAGACGGGGCGCGCATAAGCCGGCAAACGCTGCGCCAGATGTACGGGCAGCGCCGCGACATCAAAGCCCTCGTTTACCACGATCGCGCTCATGCCGGCGCGGCCATCGGTGCCGGGGATGCCGACGCCGTAAGTGGTGGCGTCGATCACGCCGGTGAAATCGCGCACGGCATCGTTGACCTCCGAGGTCGCCACGTTCTCGCCTTTCCAGCGAAAGGTATCGCCGATGCGATCGACGAAGTGGAAGAAGCCCCTGTCGTCGAGCCGCATCAAATCGCCGGTGCGGAACCAGGCATCGCCCTTGGCAAAGACATCGCGCAGGATCTTCTTCTCGGTCTCGCTCGCCTCGGTGTAGCCCTCGAAGCGACCGCCACCCGCATCCGCCGTGCCGATGCGGCCAATGGCTTCGCCGGCCTCGCCGCGCGCGCAGGCGATACAAAAGCCTTCCGCATTGCGCAGCGGCACGCCGCTATCGGGATCGAGCTTGACGAGGCTGGCGGGGAAACGATGCGCGAGCAGCGGCGGAATGCGGCCGATCGCGCCGGGCTGACCCTCGACGTTGAACAGCGAGAAATTGCCTTCGGTCGCCGCGTAGAATTCGAGGATGCGGGGGATTGCAAAACGGGCCTGGAAATCTTCCCAGATGTCGCCGCGCAGGCCGTTGCCACAGACAAGACGAAGGCGATGCCGGTTCTCGTATTCGGACGGCGGCGCCTTCAGAAGGTAGCGGCAGAGCTCGCCGATATATTGGAATAACGTGCAATCGTGACGCACGATCTCGGGCCAGAAATTCGATGCCGAGAATTTTTCCGCGATTACCACCGAGCCGCCGGCAGCCAGCATGCTGCATGGTGCAACGATGCCGCCGACCGAGTGGAACAGCGGTAGGCAATCGTAAAGCCGATCCTGGGGCGTCGCGCCGGTGAGGCCGGCAAACCAAAAGCCCCAGTTCAGGATGCGGCGGTGGCTGATGCTGGCCGCTTTCGGCAGGCCGGTGGTCCCGGACGTGTAAATCAGCAGGGCCCGGTCGTTGATGGTGACGTCACCACGCTCGTCCGGCGAAAGCGGGCCGTCATCGAGCGCGGCAAGCGCGACGTCGATCGCGCGTCCACTGCGGGCATCGCCGTGGGTCCAGACCTTTGCTTCCGTCTTCAGGTGCGGCGACGCGCTGTCCAGCGCCTCCGTGAGCTCGTGCGCGACGATAATTTGAGCGGGCTTTGCGACATCGATGCAATGCGCGAGCGACTGGCCGACGAGCTTGGTGTTGATCAGCGCGACCACGCCGCCGACGCGACTGATCCCGAGCCAGGCCGCGACATAGTCGATGCCGTTCGGCATGATCAACGCGACAGTGTCGCCCTTGGCTACACCGGCCGAGCGGGCCCACCGCGCATAACGATTGATGCGTTTCGAGAGCCCCTCATAGTCGAGGCTTGCGTCATCGGCGACCAATGCGACGCGATCGGGCTGCCGCTGCGCCCAATCGTCGACGATGTCGGCGAATAGCCGGCCCGGCAGCGTCTCGATCCGCGCGGTGAGCTCGATGGCCTTCAGCCAGATCTTTGAAGCCGAAGGTGCGCGCGCGGCTTTCGGTTGCTCGATGACGCCGATGGTCATGCCGTTCATTCTTTCGGAACGTGTCTGCTGTTTCCGGCAGCTTAGCTCGCACGCCCTGCCCAGATGTTAAGAGACAAGGTAAAACCCGGTTAGTGCGCGATTAACCCTGGTCATCCTTTTACCAAGCCGGTGGGATCGGCGTGCGCGGCTGCGCAATTCTTGCGATAGCAAAGCCAGTTGCCTTGGGACGCGCCGCGCGTGTCCCCTTGTCCTGCTTGCGGGGCGCAGGTGAACTGGAGAGCGTCATGATCACCAAGCGACATTTCCTTCATGCTTGTCGGGGATCAGGAAGGAGTAGCGACCTGTATCAGGGCGCGCGAGGCTAGGCGGCCCCGGGTAAACGGTCTAAGCTTTTCTACCCTGCATTGTCCGGGTTGCAAAAGGGAGACGACCCGTGGCTCTCGACTCGTCAGAGTTTCCTGTCCAGGCCGCGCCGTTCGAGCAACCGCTGACCAATTTTGCCAGCCGCCTGAAGGACGGACAGGTTAAGGTGGTCGCGATCGGCTCGTCGACCACGGCGGGCGAA
The DNA here is from genome assembly GCF_023073375.1 of Bradyrhizobium sp. 197. Classification (NCBI taxonomy): domain Bacteria; kingdom Pseudomonadati; phylum Pseudomonadota; class Alphaproteobacteria; order Hyphomicrobiales; family Nitrobacteraceae; genus Bradyrhizobium; species Bradyrhizobium sp. 197. The sequence continues at coordinate 79,406 of NZ_JADPJJ010000092.1, forward strand.
GGAGGCATCGCGCCCTATCCGCAGCGGCTGCTGGCGGGCCTACGGATAAGATTCCCAAATGTCGCAATCGAGGTGATCAACCGGGGCGTCGGCGGCGAAGAGGCCCGTCTGGAGCTGAAGCGGTTCGACCATGACGTCTTCGATCTGAACCCCGATCTCGTCATCTGGCAGGTCGGCACCAATTCAGTGTGGCAACAGAATCCCCCATCGTTCAGGGACACCACGCAGGCCATCCGTGACGGTGTTGACCGGCTGCTCGGCGCCAAGCGGATCGACGTGATCCTGATGGACCTGCAATATGTGCCGGCGCTGCTGACACCGGCCAAGGCCGACAAGACGAACGCGATGGTCGCGGCGATCAGCGAGATCGCCCATGCAAAGAGGGTCAACGTCTTTCGTCGCTTCGCGCTGATGAAGGCCTGGCACGATGTTGCAAAAATTTCGTTCGACCGCATGGTCGACCCCGGCGATGGCGACAGGTTGCACGCAAGCGACTGGACCACAGACAAGATGACCTCGGAATTGACCAACGCGATCGCCGTCGCGGCCGACAAGGCGCCGCCCTCCGGAGACGCACACAGCACGTAGTTCTTCATGCTCCGTCGGATTGACGACCGAACGAGCGGCGAGTGCTAGCCGCCTCGCTTATGGCGCAAGCGCTGCGGCGGTGCGTTGAACGGATAATACGGATTGAGATCGCAGCTCGCGGAGCGGCCCGAAGCGGTGGCGCGGCACTGCGGCAGCGAGGTGAAGGAGCAATCGTACCACTCCCCGCCACCGCCATTCGCGCCCGAATAGACATGCATGCAGATGGGATAGCGCGGGTCGAAGGTTTGCGCATACGACGGCGCGGCTGCAAGCAATGCACCGACGATCGCGATCAGGCCGAATGAGTGACGCATGAAAAATGTCCCGGAAATCGCAATCGCAGATCGCTAGTGAACCTTCTTGTGACGCCGGCGCGGCGCCGGCGGCGGTTCGTCGAAGGCGTAATAGGGGTTGACGTCGCAGCTCGCCGAGCGGCCCGACGCCGTGGCCCGGCACTGCGGCAGCGAGGTGAAGGAGCAGTCGAAATAGTCGCCACCACCGCCGCCGAAGCCGCCGGGCGTGTAGACGTGCATGCACACGGGATAGCGCGGATCATAGGTCTGGGCGTTGGCATCTGCCGCCACGAACAGCGTGGCAATCGCGGTGAGGGTCAGGATCGGCAGGCGCATCGGACAGTTCCTCGAATCGGTGGCAACGGCACGCGTTATGCCATTTCGATATGGCACAACCGCACGGAAGAAGCGATTGTTCCTATTCCATGGCTCTCTCGCTTGTGACGCGCGGCGAAATGGATGAGAGACAGCGCCGCAAGGATGCGAAAGCGGAAAGCCCCCCCTTTCCGGCCTGCGCGGAACGCATAACTCGCTGCAGCTCTCCTTCGACAAAGGTCGCAAGCATCCGGCGCAGGAATTCGTTCGCTGGCCGGAGCGAACGGACTAGTCTTTCGATCACAACGCCGGCCCCGGACCGACGACGTTCCAGGGCAATCAACAAACAAATGGGCTGAAGGAAACGCGCTTTCGCGCTCGGGCTCTCGGGCGCGGCTCCGCCGTGCGCGGGGAGAAGATGCGCTGGCCAGGCTGGTGGTGTCAGGGCATGCAAGAGAGCTTCTCGTCTCCGTTCATCCGCTATCCGATCGGCACCTCACTGCTGATGGCGGGCATCCTGTTCGTAGGCCTCGTGGCCTATCCTCTGCTGCCTGTTGCCCCGCTGCCCCAGGTCGACTTTCCGACCATTCAGCTCTCGGCTTCGCTTCCCGGCGGCAGCCCAGAGACCATGGCCTCTTCCGTGGCGCAGCCGCTCGAGCGCCAGCTCGCGCAGATCCCTGGCATCACGCAGATGACGTCGACCAGCTCGCTGGGTTCGGCGTCGATCACCATCCAGTTCGACCTCAACCGCAGGATCGACGCCGCCGCCAGTGACGTGCAAGCCGCGATCAATGCGGCGAGCGGCCAACTGCCGAAGAACCTGCCCTCGCCTCCTACCTATCGCAAGGTCAACCCGGCGGATTCGCCGGTCATGATCCTGTCCGCGACGTCGGACACACTGCCGCTGACCGTCGTCAGCGACCGCACCGACGCGCAGCTCGCGCAGCAGATCAGCCAGCTATCCGGCGTCGCGCAAGTGTTCGTCGGCGGGCAGCAGAAGCCCTCGGTCCGCATACAGATCGATCCGGCCAAGCTCGTCGCCAAGGGCCTGTCGCTGGAGGACGTGCGCGCCCAGATCGCGGCTGCGACCACCGACAGCCCGAAGGGCAGCATCGACGGCACCAGGCGTGCCTACACGATCTACGCCAACGACCAGCTCACCCAGGCCCAGCACTGGCAGGACGTCATCGTCGCCTATCGCAACGGCGCGCCGTTGCGGATCCGCGACATCGGCGAGGCAGTGGCAGGGCCGGAGGACATGAAGACGGCGGCCTGGGCCGACGGCAAGCGCGGTGTGTTCCTCGTCATCTTCAAGCAGCCCGGCGCCAACGTCATCGAGACCGTCGATCGGATCAAGGCGCAACTGCCGCGGCTGATCGCGGCGATCCCGCCCGCGATCTCAATCAAGATCATCAGCGACCGCACCATCACCATCCGCGCCGCCGTCGAGGACGTGCAGATCACGCTCATGACTACGATCGCGCTCGTCGTGATGGTGATCTTCATCTTCCTCCGCAGCTTCTGGGCCACGATCATCCCGAGCATCACCGTGCCGCTGGCGCTACTGGGAGCCTGCTCGCTGATGTGGGCCTTCGGCTATTCGCTGGACAACCTCTCCTTGATGGCGCTGACGATCGCGGTCGGCTTCGTGGTGGACGACGCCATCGTGATGCTGGAGAACATCACCCGTTACGTCGAGCAGGGCGAGAGGCCGCTTGCTGCGGCCTACAAGGGTGCGGCCGAAATCGGCTTTACCATCGTCTCGATCAGCATCTCGCTGATCGCGGTGCTGATCCCGTTGCTGCTGATGGGTGGTATCATCGGCCGGTTATTCCGCGAATTCGCGGTCACGCTGGCGATGGCGATCCTCGTCTCTCTCGTGGTGTCGCTGACCCTGACGCCAATGATGGCCTCGCGCTTCCTGCGTGCCAATCACGAGGCCCGGCACGGCCGCTTCTACCAGTGGAGCGAGCGGATGTTCGAAAGCGTGCTCGGCGCCTACGAACGCGGGCTCGATGTCGCGCTACGCCACAGTTTCGTGACCCTTTGCATCTTCTTCGCGACCGTAGCGCTCTCGGTCTACCTCTTCGTCCTGATCCCGAAGGGATTCTTCCCGCAGCAGGACAACGGCTTCCTCACAGCCGTGTCCGAGATGCCCCAGGACATCTCCTTTGCCGAGATGAAACGGCGCCAGGTGGAGCTCAACACTATCGTGCAGGCCGACCCCGCCGTCGATTCGATCGCGATGTTCATCGGCGGCGGCGGTACGGCACTGAACTCAGGGCGCATGTACATCACCTTGAAACCGCGGGAGGAGCGCGACGCCGGCGCACAGCAGATCATCGCGCGGCTGCGGCCCAAGCTCGCCAAGGTCGAGGGCGCCAGGCTCTATATGCAGGCCTCGCAGGACGTTCGTCTCGGCGGCCGCGCCAGCCGCACCCAGTTCGAATTCACGCTCCAGGACGCCAACCTAGCCGAACTGAACGAATGGGCGCCGAAAATCCTCGCCGCGATGAAGACACTGCCGCAACTGCGCGACGTCGCGACCGACCAGCAAACCGAAGGCACGACGGTTCAACTCAGGATCAATCGCGACACCGCCGCACGCTACGGCATCCAGCCGCAGCTGATCGACGATACACTCTATGACGCGTTCGGCCAGCGTCAGGTCGCGCAATACTTCACCCAGACCAACAGCTATCACATCGTCCTGGAGATCACGCCGGATCTGCAAGGCCAGCTCGGTACGCTCGACAAGCTCTATCTCAAATCGCCGCTTACCGGCGACGAGGTGCCGCTCTCGGTGTTCTGCAACTGGACCAATGTGCCCGTGCGCCCGCTCGCGATCTCGCATCAAGGCCAATTCCCCTCGGTGACGATCAGCTTCAATCTCGCCGAGGGCGTTGCGCTGGGAGAGGCGACCGGCGCGGTGCTGCATGCGGTCGGCGAGATGCGGGCGCCGCCGGCGCTGGCGACGAGCTTTCAGGGCACCGCGCAGGCGTTCCAGCAATCGCTCGGCACCGTGCCGTTGCTGATCCTCGCCGCACTGGTCGTGGTCTATTTGATCCTGGGCGTGCTCTACGAGAGCTACATCCACCCTCTGACCATCCTGTCCACGTTGCCCTCGGCCGGCGTCGGCGCCGTCGCGATCCTGATGATCTTCGGCTTCGACTTCAGCCTGATTGCCCTGATCGGAGTCATTCTCCTGATCGGCATCGTCAAGAAGAACGGCATCATGATGGTGGATTTCGCCATCGCGGCCGAACGGGAGCAGCATCTCACCCCGGAGCAATCGATCCGCCAGGCGGCGCTGCTGCGTTTTCGCCCGATCATGATGACGACGATGGCTGCCCTGCTCGGTGGCGTGCCGCTGATGCTCGGAAGCGGCACCGGTTCCGAAATCCGCCAACCGCTCGGTTATGCGATGGTCGGCGGCCTTCTCGTGAGCCAGGCGCTGACGCTGTTCACGACCCCGGTCGTCTACCTCTATCTCGACCGCTTCTCCGACCTGCTCTCGCGCTGGATGGAGAAGAAGCCGCAGGCCGCCGCCGCGCGCGACGAGCAGAAGGATCACGCGGCGGAATGAGCGCAGCGGAGCATATGGCCCGTGGCTGCTATCCGCCGAGCCCCTGCAACACCAGCCGGTTCAACCTCGCCGCAAACGCCGCAGGGTCTTCCGGCAGTTCGCCATCCAGGATCTGCGCCTGTTCGAGCAGGAGCAGGCTAAGGTCATCGACCACCTTCGAGCCGGCTTGAGCCTTGGTGATCGCCGTGACCAGCGCATGGCGCAGATTGATCTCGAGGATCGGCTTGGTGCGCATGCCGCGGTTCTGCTGCGCCAGGATGCGCTCGAGTTCGCGGCTCGGGCCCTGGCTGTCGGCGACGAGGCAGGAGGCGGAGCTGGTGAGGCGCGTCGAGGCCTTGACGTCGCTGACGCGCTCGCCCAGCGCGGCCTTGATCACGGCGATGGTGGCAGCCTCGTCGGCGGCCGGCTCGTTCTTCTTCGCCTCGTCCGCCTCGTCGACGCGCGGAATCAGGTCGAGGTTGAGGTCGCCCTGACTCAGCGACTTCAGCGGTTTGCCCTCGAACTCCGATGGCATCGAGGTCCAGAAGGCGTCGACCGGATCGGAAAGCAGCAGCACTTCGATGCCGCGCGCTGTCGCCGCCTCGAGCCGGGGGCTCGACTTCAGCCGCTCGATGCTGTCGCCGACGAGATAATAGATCTCGGTCTGGTTCGGCTTGAAATCGGCGATGACGTCCTTAAGCGAGCGCTTTTCGCCCGAAGTCGTGGTGAAACGCGACAGCGCGAGCAGCTTTTCACGGCGCTCGAAATCCTCGTAGATACCTTCCTTCAGCACCGCGCCGAAGGCCTCCCAGATCTTCGCAAAGTTCTCCGGGTCCTTGTCGGCAAGGCTTTCGAGTTCGTTTACCACGCGCGTCGCCACCGCTTTGCGGATCTGCACGAGCTGCGGATTGTTCTGCAGCATCTCGCGCGAGATGTTCAGCGGAAGATCCTCGCTGTCGACGACGCCGCGGATGAAGCGCAGATAGCCCGGCAACAGATCGGCGTCATCCGTGATGAAGACGCGGCGGACGTAGAGCTTGACGCGACCTTTACGCGAGGGCTCGAACAGGTCGAACGGTTTCGTCGACGGCGCGAACAACAGCACGGCGTAGGAATAGCGGCCTTCGGCGCGGTAGTGCAGCGTCATCGCGGGATCGTCGAAGGCGGATGCGATCTGCTGATACGCCTTCTTGTAGTCCTCGGCTGTCAGCTCGGACTTGGAGCGCTGCCACAGCGCGCTCGCCGAATTGATCTGGCGCGGCTCGCCCTCTTCCGGCACCAGCTCGATCGGGAACAGGATGTTGTCGGAATAGGCGCCGACGATGCGCTCGATCTCGTAAGTCTCGAGATACTTCTTCGCGTCGTCTTTGAGGTGCAGGACGATCTCGGTGCCGCGTGCTAGGCGCACCGCTTCCTCATCGCTTGCGCGCGCAATCTCGAAGCCGGAGCCGCCGGAGGACGTCCAGGTCCACACGTCGCTCTCGCCGGCACGGCGGCTGACGACGACGATTTTCTCGGCGACCATGAAGGCGGAATAGAAGCCGACGCCGAACTGGCCAATCAGGCCGAGGCCGTCCTTGGCCTCCTTCAGCTTCGAGACGAACGCCTTGGTGCCGGAGCGGGCGATGGTGCCGAGATGGTCGATCAGCTCCTGCCGCTCCATGCCGATGCCATTGTCGGCGATCGTCAACGTCCCCGCGGTCTTGTTCGGAATGATCCGAATCTTGAGAACGTCGCCCTCGCCCAGCAGCGCCGGACCGGCGATGGCTTCATAGCGCAGCTTGTCACAGGCGTCCGATGCGTTGGAGACGAGCTCGCGCAGGAAGATGTCGGTCTCGGAATAGACGGAGTGCACCATCAGGTGCAAAAGCTCGGAAACCTCGGCCTGGAAGGGCTGCGTATGCACAGCCGTGTCTGACGTCGTCATGCGTTCACCCGGTCAATCGAAGGGGAAGAGACCCGGGATATAACGCGATGGGGTAGTGGATCAAGTGGACGTGAACAATCGCCCTCCCTGCGGAGGGCGACTTATCCCGGTCCATGCCGATTAGGTCACACAGCGGCCGGGCTGGAGCAGCTTTGCGACCTCGGTCAGGGAGCTGACCATCGGCTCGCAGGCAATCGTCGGCTTTTTGCGGCTCTGCTTCTGGTTCGGGAGCAGCACCGGCGGCTTGGCATTGCCGGTCTCGATCACCGCGGGGATGCGCAGCAGCACCGACGTGTCAGCCAGGTCGTTCAGCCGCATCGACACAGTGCGGGTCGGGACCCCCGCCTGCTTGATATCGGGCAGCCGGTCGGCTTTGCTGGAACGATTGACGTTATGGCCCGGCTTGTCTGCAACAGCCTGCCAGCGGTCGGCCAGATCATGGCCGGAGGCCAGCTGCACTGCGCCCACCTGGACGGCGCCGAGCGTTGCGGCAATCGCGACGGCGCCCAAAAATACCTTTTGAATCTGTGACATATCTATCGGTCCCTCGCCCCATGGCGATGCGGGAACAACGGAGCAGAGGACCGGGAGTTCTCAATCGTTAAGATCACTTAACCGTGTGCAGGCCGACCCTGGCAAAAAATTTCGCAACCGCCTGGAACGACTCCGGCGGCGGGGAGTCGTTTCAACAGCCGGCTATTCCCCCCTGCCCCATAAGCCGGCGACGTAGGGCGCGACTGTGGTGATGCCAGTCGCGCCTTACTTTTGTCTGGGCTTCACTTCGCCTTTTCCGCCAGCCACTCCCGCCCTTCGCCATAGAGCTTCTCGACCTCAGGTCCGGTGAGGCCGGGCATGTCGCGCTTGACCTTGTAGCCGATCAGCTCCTGCATGTAGGCGAGATGGCGGTAGCCTTCGGGCAGCGCGGCGAGGGCTTTCTGGTCGAGCTGAAGTGTCGCGGCGGGATCGACCGGATCGATCCGGTCCTTCTCGTAGATCGGCTGGCGGCGGACGATGCCCCATTTTCCCTGCCGCTTCTCCAGGAAATCGTAGAAGCGTCCGGTGCAGACGACGTCGCAGGGCACGTCGTGCACCGGCGCGCGCTGCGAGATGGTCATCTTGGTCTGTGCGATGGCGCGCGCACCCTCGAGGTCGATGCTGGTGCCGCCGAGGAAATGCAGGATGCGCACGCCCTTGGCAAACCCCTCCTGACTAACCCGCATGAAATCCCGCGCCGGCCCCTGAAACCAGGTGGCGGACATCCAGCCCTCTTCATGCCAGACGGTGGCAAAACGCTCCCAGTCGCCGGCATCGCGCCACACCGCCCAATTCTCGACGAGATCACGGATGGCGAGGCGGTCGAGGAGTTCTTGGTCCATGAACACGTCTCCGATGGCGCTGCGGCTCCAACGGCCGCTGCACGAGGTATGAGCGGCGAATTCGACGGCCGTCAAGCGCGGCAACCGGTCAACAAAAATCCGGCGCACCTTGCGGCACGCCGGATCAGATGTCGTCAAATGCCGGGCGCAGGCGCCTTCCTTACGCCGCCGGTACTTTCGGCGCGCGGTTGCGGGAGTTGCGCTGGAAGAACAGGGCCTGGCTCGCCACCGCCGACACCATCGCCGGCTGGAACGGTTTTGAGATCAGGAACGCCGGCTCGGGGCGCTCGCCGGTAAGGAAGCGCTCGGGGTACGCGGTGATGAACACCACCGGCACCTCGAAGGTGCGGAGCAGCTCGTTGACGGCGTCGAGGCCCGACGAGCCGTCGGCGAGCTGGATGTCGGCGAGGATCAGGCCGGGCCGCTTGTTCTTGGCCAGCGCGACCGCATCGGCGTGGGTGCGGGCGACACCGACGACATTGTGCCCGAGATTCTTCACCAGGCTCTCGAGGTCCATGGCGATGAAGGTCTCGTCCTCGATGATCAGCACGTCGGTGGCGATCTCGACGGCCATCTCACGCCCTGCGGCATCCGCAAGCCGGCGCGTCTCGCTGACGTCGGTGCCGAGAATGTAGCCGACTTCCTCTTCCGAGAATCCCTCAAGCGAGAGAAGCAGAAAGGCCTGCCGCGGCAGCGGCGTGATGTTCGACAGCCGTCGCTCCGGCGGCATCGGCAGGTTCGTCACCTCGGAATCGTCGTTGACGGAAACGGAATTCCAGATCTGGGTGAACAGCCGGAACAGGCCGGCGCGGGGCCCGTGGCTCTCGTCGAGCACCGACGGATCTCCCAGCATGGCTTCCAACATGGCTGCGACATAGGCGTCACCGGATGACTGGCTGCCCGTCAGGGCGCGCGCGTATCGGCGCAGCAAAGGCAAGTGTTCAGCAACAAGCTGTGAACGGGACATCCCCACTCCATTCATCTTCGGGCCGACCTTGACGTGCAGACGTTACGCGGGGGGCCCGGGGTTCCCCTGCTGGGCTGATTACGCTTCAGACCGAGAAAAGTTCCGCATCGGGGCGGAACTTTTTCTCGCAGCTCGAATTGAGCCTATCCAGGGAACGGCTCCCGGTTGAGAGAACTTCTCGATTTTACAGTCACTTAACTCGGGGAAACGTGGAACAGGTCATGAAAGATCTCAAGTCTCAAGCAAGCAAAAGCACGACCCCCGGCAAAGGAGGGCTCACTCCGGAAATCCAATCCCGGATCGGCCATCAGCTGCGCGCCATGTACGACGACGTGGTGCGGCAGGGCGTTCCGGATCGGTTCGCGGAACTCATCAAGAAGCTTGATGCGCCAGGAGCGACACCCCAAGTAGAAAATGGTGGCGGATCCAACGACAACAATGGGAGGGATTGATGCCTCTCACCGACTCCCTGCGTAACGACATTCTGGCGGCCGTGCCCAGCCTGCGCGCGTTCGCCATCTCGCTCAGCGGCAATGCGGACCGCGCGGACGATCTGGTTCAGGAGACGCTGTTGCGCGCGCTTGCCAACATCGACTCGTTCCAGCCCGGCTCCAACCTGCCGGCCTGGCTGTTCACGATCCTGCGCAACCTGTTCCGCTCCGACTATCGCAAGCGGCGGCGGGAAGTCGAGGATGCCGAAGGCAACTATGCCAAGACGCTGAAGACACAACCCTCGCAGAACGCCCATCTCGAGTTCGAGGAATTCCGTACGGCGCTCGATAAGCTTCCGCAGGACCAGCGTGAAGCGCTGATCCTGGTCGGTGCCTCCGGCTTCTCCTACGAGGATGCGGCTTCGATCTGCGGCTGCGCAGTCGGCACGATCAAGAGCCGCGTCAACCGCGCGCGCTCGAAGCTCGCGGCGCTGCTCTATGTCGACGGTGCCGAGGATTTCGGGCCCGACGAGACCATCCGCGCTGTGATCGGCGGCAGCGGCGGATAGCGGCGGGCGTCAATCGGACTTAAGCAAGACGAAGGCGGCCGCTTCCGCGGCCGTCTTCGCGCGTCTGAAAAACCTGATGCGGGCTTGTGGATGGCGGGTAGCGTGGCGGCGGTCACTCGTCCACGAAGGTTACGGTCTCGGCCACGCTCGCACGCGAGGTGCGATAGCTGTTGACCTTGTGGGCGTTGTCGGCATAGCCGAACGAGATGCCGCAGACGATGCGGCGGTCATCAGGCAGGTTGAAATGGCGGCGGATCAGGCCGGAGTGGCGCGCCAGCGCCGCCTGCGGAATCGTGCCGACCCCGAGCGCCTGCGCGGCCAGCATGAAGTTCGAGACATAAGCGCCGCAATCGATCGCACCGTAGATGCCGAGCGGCTCGTTGGTGTGGATGATGGCCACATGCGGCGCGCCGAAGAAATTGTAGTTCTCCAGCGCCTGCTTCGCATAGGCCGTCTTGTCGCCCCTGACGATGCCGAGCGTGTTGTAGAGCTGAAAACCGCTCTCGCGGCGGCGTTCGAGATAGGCGCCGACATACTCGCGCGGCGGCGTGAAGTCATAATCGTCGCCGAGCCCGCCGGATGCCTCCGCGTAGATCAGCTTGCGGAAGCGCTCCCTGGCCTCGCCGCTGGCGATGATCACCTGCCAGGGCTGGCTGTTGCACCACGACGCCGTGCGCTGCGCGGTGGTCAGCAAATGCTCGATCGTCGCGCGATCGACGTCTTTGGCCAGGAAGGCACGCACCGAATAGCGCTCGTTGAGGAGCTCTTCGAGCACGCCGATGCGGTCGTTTTGTTTCACTTTAGCGTCCATTGCCTAGCTCGCTTTCGTGCCCCGGACGCGACGCAGCACGAAGTGATGCGGCGCTGAGCCAGGGCCCATTGTGGCCTGTCCATCGTGGCTCCTGGGTCCCGGCTCGCGCGTCGCGCGTCCGGGACACGAGATATCAACGCCCCTTCGTCGGGATCTTGTTATACGGCACGTCCTTGTCGACGCGGATGTCGCCCGGCAGTCCCAGCACGCGCTCGGCGATGATGTTGCGCAAGATCTCGTCGGTGCCGCCGGCGATGCGCATCGAGGGCGAGGACAGCAGCATCTGCTGAAACTGGCCCTGCACCGTCTCCTCGTCCACGCCGGTGAGAACGCCGGCCGCGCCCTGGAGGTCCATGGCGTAGGTCGCAATGTCCTGGAGCATCATGCCGGACACCAGCTTGCCGATCGAATTCTCCGGCCCCGGCCTGTCGCCCTTGGACAGCGCCGAGATCGCGCGGTAGCTGGTGTATTTCAGCCCGCTCGACTTCACCGCCCAGCTCGCAAGTTTTGAACGTACGGCGGGATCGTCGATGGCGAGCCCGTCCTCCAGCATCAGGTTGGAGCAGAACTCGAACATCTCGGGAACGCCGGTCGCAAGCCGGGAGCCGATCGACATGCGCTCATTCATCAGCGTGGTCAGCGACACGCTCCAGCCCTCGCCGACGGCGCCGAGGCGCTGGCTGTCCGGAATGACGACGTCGGTGAAATAGACCTCGTTGAACTCCTGCATGCCGTTGGCCTGCTTGATCGGGCGCACCTCGACGCCGGGGCTCTTCATGTCCAGGAAGAACATGGTGAGGCCCTTGTGCTTGGGCACGTTGGGATCGGTGCGCGCGATCAAAAGGCCATAGTCGGAATAATGCGCGCCTGAGGTCCAGATCTTCTGGCCGTTGACGACCCAATTGTCGCCCTTCTTCTCCGCGCGCGTGCGCAAGCCCGCGACGTCAGAGCCGGCCGACGGCTCGGAGAACAGCTGACACCAGATCTCCTCGCCCGCGGCGAGCTTCGGCAAATGGCGGCGCTTGGCGTCCTCGCTGCCGAACGCCATCACGGTCGGGCCGCACATGCCTTCGCCGATCTGGAACGGCTGGGTCAACTTGCCGTAGACGCCTTCCTCCTGCTGCCAGATCACGCGCTCGATCGGCGTGGCGCCGCGGCCGCCATACTCTTTCGGCCAGTGCAGACAGGCCCAGTTGCCCTCCGCCTTCTTCTTCTGCCAGGCCTTGCCGACATCGACGATGTCGTGCTGTGCAAGCCGGATGCGGCCGAGCGAGGATTTTGACAGCTCCGCCAAAAACTCCTTCGGCGCGTTGGCGTCGACCCATTTGCGCGCGGTCTCGCGGAATGCGGCTTCCTGCGGGGTGTCATCGAAATTCATGGCGAACCTCAGTTCTTGCGGTGTTAGTCCCTCATGGTGAGGAGGCGCGTAGCGCCGTCTCGAACCACGAGGCCCCAGTGGGGCCTTCATCCTTCGAGACGCCGCGTTCCGCGGCTCCTCAGGATGAGGGTCAGCCTCTTCCCTTGGTCGGGATCTTGTTGAACGGCACGTCCTTGTCGACACGGATATCGCCGGGCAGGCCCAGCACCCGCTCGGCGATGATGTTGCGCATGATCTCGTCGGTGCCGCCTTCGACACGGGTGCCGGGCGCGCGCAGCAGCATCGCCTGGAAGCGGCCAGCGACTTCGGCATCTTCGGGGCCACTGACCACGCCGGCAGCGCCCTGCAAATCCAGCGCGTAGGTCGCGACATCCTGGATCATGGAGCCCGCCACCAGCTTGCCGATGGAGTTTTCCGGCCCCGGCCGCTCCCCCTTCGATAGCGCCGAGATCGCGCGCATGCTGGTGTAGCGCAGGCCGCTCGCCTTGACCGCCCAGTTCGCCAGCTTCGCGCGCACCGCGCGGTCCTCGATCGCGGGACCGTCGTCGAGCATCAGGCTGGAGCAATAGTCGAACAGTTCCGGAAAGCCGGTCGAGACGCCGGCGCCGATCGACATCCGCTCGTTCATCAGCGTCGTCAGCGAGACGTTCCAGCCGTCATTGACCTCGCCAAGGCGCTGATGATCGGGGATGCGGACCTTGGTGAAATAGACCTCGTTGAAGTCGGAGGCACCGCTGGCCTGCTTGATCGGCCGCACCTCGACACCGGGGCTCTTCATGTCCAGGAAGAACATGGTGAGGCCCTTGTGCTTGGCCACGTTGGGGTCGGTGCGGGTGAGCAAAATGCCGTAGTCGGAATAATGCGCCCCCGAGGTCCAGATCTTCTGGCCGTTGATGAGCCAGTCCTCGCCGTCCTTCTCCGCGCGCGTGCGAAGCCCTGCGACATCGGAGCCGCCGGCCGGCTCGGAGAACAGCTGGCACCAGACTTTTTCGCCGGAGGCGAGCGGCGGCAGATAGCTGCGCTTATGCTCCTCGCGCGCGAATGCCATCATGGTCGGCCCGCACATGCCGTGACCGATGATGAACATGCCGGACAGCTTGCCGAACGGCCCCTCTTCCTGCTGCCAGATCACGCGCTCGATCGGCGACGAACCGCGGCCGCCATAGTCCTTCGGCCAATGCAGGCAGGCCCAGCCGGCGTCGGCCTTTTTCTTCTGCCAGGCCTTTGCGACTTCCAGGATGTTGGCGTTCTTGAGCTGGGTGCGGCCGAGCGAGGATTTGCGCAGCTCGTCCTCGTACTGTTGCGGCGCGTTCGCCGCGATCCAGGCGCGGGCGGTGGCGCGGAATGCGGCCTCCTGCGGGGTGTCTTCGAAGTTCATGATTTCATCTCTCGGTTCGTTCCCCGGACGCTGCGCATCACGAAGTGGTGCGCTGCAGATCCGGGGTCCATTGCGGCCCCTGGGTCCCGGCTCTGCGGCGCTTCGCGCCGCGTCCGGGACACGAGCGGTGGGCTACGCCGCGTTCTTCTTGCGCATGCGGTCGATCAACTGGTCTTCCCAATAGGACAGGCTGCCGAGCCCGAGCGCCATGGCGTTGGCGCGGCGGTAGTACATGTGGCAGTCGAACTCCCAGGTGAAACCCATGCCACCGTGGACCTGGATGTTGTTCTTGGCGCAGTGCTGGAACGCCTGCGTCGCGCTGATGCGCGCGGCGGCGGCGGCTTCCGGCAATTCACCTGCGTTGGTCGAGAGCGCCCAGGCGCCGTAATAGCTGTTGGAGCGTGCCAGCGTCGCCGAGACATACATATCGGCGAGCATGTGCTTGACGGCCTGGAACGAACCGATCTGGCGACCGAAGGCAATGCGGTCGAGCGCGTAGTCGCGGCCCATCTCCAGTGCGCGGTCGGAGCCGCCGACCTGCTCGAAAGCGCACAGCACCGCGGCCCGGTCCAGCACCTGGGTCAGGATGCTCCACCCTTCGCCGGCGGCTCCGAGCGGCTCGGCCTTGCAATCCCTGAAAGTGATCTCGGCCTGCCCGCGGGTCGGATCGAGATTGGTGAGATTCTTCACCTCGACGCCGCCGCCCTTGAGATCGACAATAAACAAGGCAATGTCACCATCGCGTCCGCTCGATCCCGTACGTGCCGCGACCACTGCGAAGTCGGCAATCGCGCCATCCGCAACCGGCTTCTTGACACCGTTGAGCACGCCGTTCGCAGCCGTCAGCTTGATGTTCTTCGGCGACGGATTGCCCTTGCCCTCGAACAGCGCCAGCGTGCCGATCGCCTCGCCGGAGGCAATCGCCGGCAACCATTTTTTCTTCTGCGAATCGCTGCCCGCGATCAGCAGCGCTTCGGCGGCGAGATAGACGGTGGAGGAAAACGGCACCGGCGCATTGGCCCGGCCCATCTCCTCGGCGATCACGCAAAGTTCGAGATGACCGGCGCCCGCACCACCAAAGTCCTCGGGAATCGCGACACCGAGAAAGCCCATCTCGGCGAGGCCCTTCCACAGCTCCTTGTCATACGGCGCCTTGCCGTCGAGAATTGCGCGCACCGCCTTGGGCGAGCATTTCTCGGTGAGGAATTTGCGCGCCTGATCCCGGAGCTGCTTCTGGTCGTCGGAGAAATCGAAGTTCATGGCGCGTACCCGTGTTGATGATGTCGATTACTTGAGAATGATGACGGCCTGGTCGGGCTTGTCGGCATAAAGCCGCTCCACCAGCCCGACGCGGCGCTCCAGGCCGGCGCGCTGGTTGATGTAGCCCTTGTCGGTGAGTTCGTTGCCGTCGATCGATGGCGGTTCGGCCATCAGCATCGCGCGGGCGATGATGCGGCTGCTGGCGCCTTCACACTCGCGGTTGTGCGCTTCCAGCCCGCGCCTGAAGCAGGCAATCACCTCGGGGTGCTTCACCGCGACTTCGAAACTCAGGTCGGGGTTGCCGACGAGCTCGCGGCAGGCATGCAGGTTGGGCCAAGCCAATAGCCCGATGAATGCGCGATCCTGCCCAGCGACCAGCGCATCATGCACGACGGGCGTCGCGGCCGCGATCGCATCCGTGCGGAGCGATCCGACGTGCACGAAGGTGCCGGTGGTGAGCTTGAAGTCCTCGACGACGCGCCCGGCGAAGATGATGCCCTGCACGGGATCGGAATCGTCTACAAAGATGCCGGCATCACCGATACAGTAAAAACCTTCCTCGTCGAACATCTTCTTCGTCAGGTCTGGCTGGCCGAAATAGCCGGGCGTGACGTTGACGCCGCGCAGACGCAGCTCGTATTTCGAGCCGCACGGCACCATCTTCAGTTCGACGCCGGGGAACGGCAGGCCGATCAGGCCGACACGCTCGGTGTCCCAATAGGTGCCGGTCGAGGTCGGCGCGGTCTCGGTCGAGCCCCAACCAGTGTAGAACACGATGCGTTCGCCGGTGGTCTTCACCGCGAGCGCCTGCATCCGGTCATAGAGATCATCCGGCAGCCGCGCGCCGCCATAGGCCATGATCGAGAGGTTCTTGAAGAACGAGCGGCAGAGCGTGTCGTCATTCTCCATCGCTGCGGCCAACGCAGCATAGCCGGCCGGCACGTTGGCGTAATAGGTCGGGGAGATCTCGCGCAGATTCCGGAGCGTCTCCTCGAACTGGCCCGGCATTGGCCGGCCGTCGTCGATATAGAGCGTGCCGCCGTCGACCAGGATCGGGTGGAACGCCGCATTGCCGCCCATGGTGTGGTTCCAGGGCATCCAGTCCAGCATGGTGGAGATCGGACCGCTGGGATCGCGCGGCCGCACCTGCATCATCATCGCCGCATTGGCGCACATCATCGCTTGCGTGTTGATGACGGCCTTGGGCATGCCGGTCGAGCCTGACGTGAACAGCAGCTTGCCGACGGTCTCAGGCGTGATCTTCGCGATCGACGCTTCGACATCGGCGGTCACGGGCGTCGCCACGAGCTCGGCAAAGCTGACGCTCTTGATGCCGTCGCAAGGCCGCAGGACGTGAACAATGGTGACGCCGGTCAGATCGAGCGCTTTCAGCGCCTTCTCGAAAGTCGGGCCATCCTGCACCATCACCACGGCGGGCTTGATCAGATCGAACAGATATTTCAGCTTGACGTGATCATGGCTCATCAAGGAGTAGGCAGGCGACACCGGCGCGGCCGGGACGCGCGCCTGCATCGCGGCCTGCGTCATCAGCGCATGCTCGATCGAATTGCCGGAGAGGATCGTAACCGGGCGGCCATCGAGCGCGAGATTGAGCAAGCCCTGCGTCAGCGCATCCACCGTGCGCTTGGCTTCGCCATAGGACACCTTGCGCCATTCGCGGTTCGGACCGCCGCGCTGCGCGAGCCAGATGCGCTCGGGCGCTTGCTTGGCCCACTTCGCCAGCGAAGCCGGAATATGCGTCTCGTGAGCTTGCAGCGGAATGCGCGACTTCAGCACAACAGTGCCGTCGCCGCGCCGCTCGACGTCGATCTCGCGCTTGAGCCACTCGACCTTGCGAAACGCGGGCTTCGTCATCACCGCCGCCGCATTCCCACTCATTTTGCGTCTCCCGGAATTTCTCGTCCTTTACGGATCTTCATTGTCAGCGCTTGATATAGACAGGCTTTCGCTTCTCAAGGAAGGCCCTGATGCCTTCCGAAAATTCCTCGGAACGGCTGCACAGGACCTGGTTGCGGTCCTCCATCGCGATAACGGCTTCCAGCGATCCGGCATCGACGCTCATGTTGAGGCATTCTTTGGACAGGCGCAGGCCCACGGGCGACGCCGTGATCATCGCGTCGACATAAGGTTCGGCGGCGTCATCGAGCTTGTCCTCGTCGACGACCTCGGAGACCAGCCCGACCGCCAGCGCGCGGTCGGCGCCGATGAAGCGCCCAGTGAGGATCAACTCCGAGGCCACGGAGACACCGACGAGACGCGGCAGGAAATAGCTGGTGCCGATGTCGCAGCCGCCGAGGCCGAGCTTGATGAAGGCGCAGTTCATTCGGGCCGACTTCGTGGCGATGCGGATGTCGGAGGCAAGCGCCAGCGCAAAACCGCCGCCGGCCGCCGCGCCCTGCACCAGAGAAATGATCGGCTGCGGACAACGACGCATCAGCATGACGATGTCGGCGATGCGCCGCTGCGAATCCAGCGACTCGGTGACGCCGGGCGGCTCCTGCTGCCCGGCACGACGCGCCATCGCCGCCTTGAGATCGAGGCCTGCGCAAAAATTCCTGCCGGCACCCTTCAGCACCACGACGCGCGTATCGCGGTTGCGCTGGAGGCCCTGGAAGTAAACGTTGAGTGCGTCGATCAGCGCCGGATCAAGCGCGTTGAGGCTTTCAGGACGATTGAGCGTCACCGTGTCGATGCCGTCATGGTGATCGATCAGCAGCGGTTCGGACATGAGGCGCCTCGTGCTTGCCGCCGATCGCGGTGCCGATTGCTACGCCCTCTCCCCTTGTGGGAGAGGGCATGTACGCTGTGAGTCCAGAGTTCACTTGGGTGAGGGGTTTGTCTCCGTGGACGCAAACCCCTCGTCCGGCGCGCGCAGGAGCGCAATTGCGCTCCAAAGCGCGCCACCTTCTCCCACAAGGGGAGAAGGAAGAAGAGCTACCGCGGCGCCATGCGGATGGCGCCGTCGAGGCGGATGGTCTCGCCGTTGAGCATCGCGTTCTCGACCATGTGCACGGCGAGCGCGCCGTATTCGTTCGCATCGCCAAGACGCGAGGGATGGGGCACCTGGGCGCCCAGGCTCTTGCGGGCCTCTTCGTTCAGGCCCATCAGCAGCGGCGTCATGAACAGGCCGGGCGCGATGGTATTGACGCGAATTTTCTGGCTGGCGAGGTCGCGCGCCGCCGGCAGGGTCAAACCAACGACACCACCCTTCGAAGCAGCATAGGCGATCTGGCCGATCTGGCCTTCATAGGCCGCAACGGAAGCCGTGTTGATGATGACGCCACGCTCTTCACCGACCGGCTCGATCGTCACCAGGCGTTCGGCGAACAGACGCAGGCAGTTGAAAGTGCCTATGAGGTTGACGTTGATGATGCGCGCAAACTTTTCCAGCGGGTAGACGCCATCGCGGCCGACGATGCGCTGCGAGCCGCCGATGCCGGCGCAGTTCATCAGCACGCGCGCGACGCCGTGCGCGGCCTCCGCCTTGGCGATCGCCGCTTTGATCTGCTCTTCGCTGGTGACGTCGGCGTGCAGCGCGACGCCTTTCACCTCGGCGGCGACCTTCTCGGCGTTTTCCTTGCTCTGGTCGATCACACCAATCTTGGCGCCCTTGGCGGCCATGGCGCGGGCGGTCGCGGCACCGAGGCCCGAACCACCGCCGGTGATGAGAACGGCTACGTCTTTCAACTGCATCGCGATTACCTTTCCTTGGGCGTTTCTTCTCTAGGCTTGAAGAGTTCCGGCCGGATCATCCAGCCGCGGCAGCTTCCTCGACTTGCGTGAGGATGCCGCCGCAGATCAGCGTTTCCATGTGCTTGATATATTGCCGGCAGACTTCGTCGGTGACCGGGCCGACGCCGGTCGCGCGAGACATCGCGTGCCGGCCGAAGAACAAATGATCGCAGGCCCCGATCAGGCTGGTGTAGAACAGCACCGGATCGGTGGCGCGGAATTCGCCGTGACTGACGCCTTCGGCGAGCAGGCGGCGATGGAAATCCAGCAGCGGCGCGACGAAGAATTTCGAGACTTCGTCCGCGGAGCCCGCGACGCTCTCGTGCAGCAGATAGTGGATCAGCCGGTTCATGTAGGGAAACCGGTGATAGGCGCGGATGATACCGGCGATATGCAGCTTCAGCTTCGCGGTTGGCGTAATCGGCTGGGCCAGCAGATATTCGAGGTTGGAGAGTTCCGTCCCCGCGTCGCGCTCGAGCAGAGCCAGTAGCAGACCGTCCTTGTTGCCGAAATGATATTTGACCAGCGCAGCGTTGGCGCCCGACTTCTGCGCGATGTCGCTCAGCGAGATCTCGATCGAGGAGCGTTCGATCATCAGCCCGCTCGCGGCCACGAGCAATTTCTCTGCCGTGGAATTCTTTCCGCTGGGAAGCCTGTTCGGTACGCTGGTAGCCACGGAGATCCCTGAATGCGCTTTGAGAGGCGCGCAGATAACCTCAAGCAGCGCCTCCCCACAAGAGTTAATTGATCGATTGACTAAACGATCAGCCGCCCCTTAAATCCGCGCCGACAACCCGTTCGATACAGAACAATCCAGGGAGAAACCGACATGGCCGAGGCTTACATCGTCGCCGCTGCGCGTACCGCCGGCGGGCGCAAGGGGGGCCGCCTCGCCGGCTGGCATCCGGCCGATCTCGCCGCAAAAGTGCTGGACGAGTTGGTCGACCGCACCAAGGTCGATCCGGCCCTGGTCGAGGACGTGATCATGGGCTGCGTCATGCAAGTCGGTGAGCAGTCCAACAACGTCGCGCGCAACGCGATCATGGCCTCGAAGCTGCCGGAGAGCGTGCCGGGCACCTCGATCGACCGCCAGTGCGGCTCCTCGCAGCAGGCGCTGCACTTTGCAGCCCAAGCCGTGATGTCCGGCACGATGGACGTCGTGATCGCCGCCGGCGTGGAATCGATGACGCGCGTGCCGATGGGCCTGTCCTCGCAGCTTCCCGCCAAGAACGGCTTTGGCAATTACAAGAGCGCGGGCATCGAGACCAAGTATCCCAACATCGTGTTCAGCCAGTTCACCGGCGCCGAGATGATGGCCGAGAAGTACGGCCTCTCCAAGAACGAGCTCGACGAGTACTCTTACAACAGCCATCAGCGTGCGATCGCAGCGACGCAAGCCGGCCACTTCAAGACCGAGATCGTGCCGCTCGAGATCACCCGCGCCGACGGCTCCAAGGACACCCACCATATCGACGAAGGGATCCGCTTCGACGCCACCCTCGACGGCATCAAGGGCGTCAAGCTGATCGCCGAGAACGGCAAGCTTTCCGCGGCCAGCGCCAGCCAGATCTGCGACGGCGCCTCCGGCGTCATGGTGGTGAACGAGCGCGGCCTCAAGCAGCTCGGCGTGAAGCCGCTGGCCCGCATCCATCACATGACCATGATGGGCGGCGATCCCGTGATCATGCTCGATGCGCCGCTGCACGCCACCAAGCGCGCGCTGGAGAAGGCGGGCATGACGATCGGCGACATCGACCTGTTCGAGGTCAATGAGGCCTTCGCCTCGGTACCGACCGCGTGGCTCAAGACCACCGGCGCCGATCCGGAGCGCCTCAACGTCAATGGCGGCGCCATCGCGCTCGGCCACCCCCTCGGCGGCTCCGGCACCAAGCTGATGACGACGCTGGTGCACGCGCTGCAACAGCGTGGCAAGCGCTATGGCCTGCAGACCATGTGCGAAGGCGGCGGCATGGCCAATGTGACGATCGTCGAGCGGCTGTAAGCTGCTGCCGCATTAAAGGTGTCGTCCCGGCGAAGGCCGGGACCCATATCCAGAAGAGCCTGTAGTTAGGGCGAGTTAGGGCGACATCTAACTTCAATTACTAAAATTCGTGGTTATGGGTCCCGGCCCCCGTGCGCAATTGCGCACTAGGCCGGGACGACATCTCGTACGCCTTGGGACCGCGCTAATGAACGCACAGACCACTCCCGACAAGATCGCCTACCAGATGGCCGCCACCGGCAAGGCGATCACCTATCGCGAGCTCGACGGGCTCTCGAACCAGGGCGCGCACCTGTTCCGCTCGCTCGGGCTGAAAGCCGGCGACCATATCGCGCTGCTGATGGAGAACCGGCTCGCCTTCATGGAGATCTGCTGGGCCGCGCAGCGCAGCGGGCTCTATTACACCGCGATCAGCCGCTATTTGAAGCAGGACGAGATCGACTACATCATCGCCGATTGCGGCGCGAAGGTCGTGATCACGACGCCGAAATGCGCCGACCAGATCCAGGGCCTGATCAAGGGTGCAGCCGGCGAGCCGGTCTTCTACATGATGGACGAGCCGCAAGCCGGCTTCCGATCCTACGACAGGGAAGCGGCCGCGCAGCCGACAACGCCGATCGCCGACGAGGTCGCCGGCTACGACATGCTGTATTCGTCGGGCACCACCGGCCGGCCCAAGGGTATCAAGAAGGCGTTCGAGGGCAAGCCGATCGACGAGCCGAACGCGTTTCTGCGCGTCCTCTGCGCCAATATGTGCGGCATGAACGCCGAGAGCACTTATCTGTCACCGGCGCCGCTCTATCACGCAGCTCCCTTGCGCTTCAACATGATGGCGACCGTACTCGGCGGCACCTCCATCATCATGGAGCATTTTGACGCCGAAGAATTCTTGAAGCTGATCGAAAAATACAAGGTCACGCAGTCACAGCTCGTGCCGACCATGTTCGTGCGCATGCTGAAGCTGCCGGACGAGGTCCGCAACCGTTACGACGTCTCCACGCTGAAGGGCGCGATCCACGCTGCGGCGCCTTGTCCCGTCGACGTCAAAGCAAAAATGATCGAATGGTGGGGACCGATCCTGATCGAGTATTACGCGGGCTCGGAAGGCAACGGCGTTACCGTCTGCAACTCGAAGGAATGGCTGGAGCACCGCGGCAGCGTCGGCCGCGCCGTGGTCGGCAAGATCAAGATTCTGAACGAGAACGACGAGGAGCAGCCGACAGGCGAGATCGGCACGGTCTATTTCGCCGACGCGCCTGTTTTCACCTATCACAACGATCCCGAAAAGACGAAGAAGGCCTACAACGCAAAGGGCTGGTCGACGCTCGGCGACGTCGGCTATCTCGACAGAGACGGCTTTCTCTTTCTCACCGACCGCAAGTCCTACATGATCATCTCCGGTGGGGTGAACATCTACCCGCAGGAAACCGAGGACGTGCTCATCACCCACCCTGAAGTCGCCGATGTCGCGGTGTTCGGCGTGCCGAACGAGGAGATGGGCGAAGAGGTCAAGGCGGTGGTGCAGCCGCACGATCCGAAGCGCGCCGGCAAGCAGCTCGAGGCCGATTTGATCGCCTACTGCAAGAGTCGCCTCTCCGCGATCAAATGCCCGCGCTCGATCGATTTCGAAGCCGAGCTGCCGCGCACGCCGACCGGCAAGCTGGTGAAGCGGCATTTACGCGACAAATATTGGCCGAAGGCGGCAGCGAAGATTTAGCGGCCCGGAATCGACGCGGAGTTTCAATCAAACAAGCTCGGCGTGTGGTTCACCAGCGCGCCTTCGATCTCCAGCATCTTCAACTTCGTCACCACGCCCCCATTGGCGGAGAAGCCGCCGGGCTTGTTGCCGGCCGCCAGCACGCGGTGGCAGGGCACCACGATCGGGCACGGGTTGCGTCCGAGTGCCTGGCCGACGTCGCGCGACAGCTCGACGCCGCCGAGCTGTTTGGCGATGTCGCCATAGGTGACGGTCTTGCCGGGCGGGATGGCGCGGGCGATCGCATAGACGCCGCGGTTGAACTCGGGCACGCCGTCGAGATCGAGCGGAATGTCGGTGAGGTCATCCGGCTCGCCCGCGAGCAGTTTTGTGATGCGGTCGATCGCCTGCTGCACGTCGGCCGTCGGCTCGGCTTCGCTGGCTTCAGCATGGCGCTGGCTGATGCGGGTGCGGATCTTCGCTTCGCCGCCCATCGGTAGTTGCGTGCCGTTGATGCCGCGCGGACCCCAGGCAATGGCGCACAGGCCGATCTTGCTATCGAACAGGGCAAAATGCTGGTCGGTCATGGTTTGGTCCCTGGCTTGCGTTCCCTCGCATGCCCCCAATGTGAACTGAGCCCAAATCTAGGCTTGGAAATAGTTGCGATCCACCCGGTTTCCGGGAATCTTGCACAGGAGTTCCGCAGCCCGCCGCGAGTCCCCGATGCAAAGCCTTCACGTCAACGGATACGACATGCCCTATCTCGACGTGGGCGAGGCCAGGGCGGGGCCGCCGCTGGTCTGCGTGCACGGCTCCCTTTCCGACTTCCGCACCTGGGGCTGCGTGCTCAGGCCGCTGACGCAGCGGCACCGGGTGATTCCTGTCAGCCTGCGGCATTTCTTCCCGGCGCGATGGGATGGCGTCGGTGACACCTATTCGATCGCGCAGCATGTCGACGACGTCATCGCCTTCATCGAGAAGCTCGATCTCGGCCCGGTCGATTTGATGGGCCATTCCCGCGGCGGGCACATCTGCTTCCGCGTGGCGCAGCGGCGGCCGGAGCTGCTCCGGCGGCTGGTCCTGGCCGAACCCGGCGGCGAGCTCGATGCGAGCCTCGATCCCGACTATGCCGGCGGGCCCTCGCCGCTGCTGGCGCGCTTCACGGCCTCGGCCGCGAAGATCGCGGCCGGCGACGTCGATGGCGGCCTCGCCGTCTTTGTCGACACGCTGGAGGGCGCCGGCACCTGGCCGCGACTGCCGGCGATGGTGAAGCAGAATTTGCGCGACAACGCCTTCACCCTGCTCGGCCAGGTCCGCGACAACCGCCCACCGTTCTCGAAGGCGGATGCGGAATCGATCAAAATGCCGACGCTGTTCATCCTTGGCGGGCGAACCAAGGGCCTGCTGCCAAAAGTGCTGCATGCGCTCGCCGCGCATGTGCCATATGCCAGGACGGCGGTGACCCCGAACGCGACGCACCCGATGTTCGAGCAGGCGCCGCAGAAATACTCCGAAATGGTGCTGGATTTTTTGGCGGGCTGATCATGCAGACATTTCGCGTTAACGGTTACGACATGGCCTATCTCGAAGTCGGAGAAGGCCCGCCGCTGGTCTGCGTGCACGGCACGCTCGGCGATTTCCGCACCTGGTATTCTGTGCTCGGCCCGCTGTCGAAAGCGCATCGCGTGATCTCGGTCAGCCTGCGGCATTTCTTTCCCGAGCATTGGGACGCCGTCGGCGACGATTACAAGATGGCCCAGCACGTCACCGACGTGATCGCCTTCATCGAGCAGATCGAACCCGCACCCGTCGACCTCATGGGCCATTCGCGCGGCGGCCACATCGCCTTTCGCGTGGCGCAGGCGCGGCCCGATCTGCTGCGAAAACTGGTGCTGGCCGAGCCGGGCGGCGATCTCGATGCCAGCCTGCCGTTGCCTGAAGGCACGCCCGCGCATCCGCCGCTGGCCACGCGCACCACGCGCTCGGTCGAGATGATCCGCGCCGGCGACATCGAGGGCGCGCTGCAGAACTTCTACGAAGGCATCGAAGGCGACGGCTCGTGGCGGCGCGTGCCGGCGGCGGCAAAGCAGCAACTCCGCGACAACGCGCTCACCTTCCTCGGCCAGATCAACGAGCAGCGCCGGCCCTACACGCTTGCGGATGCGCAGGCGATCAGGACACCGACGCTGCTGATCGGCGGCGGCGCCACGACAGGGAGCCTGTCGGTGATGTGGCGCGTGCTGGCCGAGCACATCGCTGGGGCGAAGACGGCGGTGATTCCCAATGCCGGACACTGGATGTTCGAGCAGGCGCCGCTGGAGTTCGGCGAGGTGGTGAGCACGTTTTTGGCGGAGTAGCGCCCTCGCACTTCCATTTCCTCGAAAACAACCCCATGCACAGTAGCGGACCCTAGCAATATCAATGGCTTGGTGAAGCGCAAAACGAGCTCAGACGCCGCGTTGGTGGCGCTTGACGCCCTCAAACTGTCGCCATATCTTCGAATACGGAATTCCGTATTCCCTTTCGTCATTCTCGGAGCAGCCGGCGTGATCCCTCTCGACCCGCTTCCGAACCTGATCGACCAGGTCTATGCGCGGATCCTGGAGGCGATCTCCGACCGCACCCTGCAGCCCGGCCAGCGCATCCGGCAGAACGAGCTCGCCGACAAGCTCGGCGTGTCGCGCCAGCCGGTGTCGCATGCGCTGCACCTGTTGCACCGGCAGGGGCTGGTCGCCGAGAGCGGCCGGCGCGGCTTTGAAGTCACCCAGCTCGACCCGTCGCGCATCCGCCAGCTGTACGAGGTACGCGGCGCCATCGACGCCTTGGCGGCACGGCTCGCGGCGGAGCGCGCGGCAAGCGACGCGGCGGGACGCGCGCGGCTGGATGCAGCGCTCGGCGCTGGACGCGGTATCGATCTCAAGACGCCGCTCGCGGAGCTGATCGCGCTCGACGTCGATTTTCACCGCGCGATCTACCAGCTGGCAGGCAATCCTGTGATCGAGGAGACGATCGCGCCGCAGTGGCCGCACATGCGCCGCTCGATGGCGACCGTGCTGTCCGAACTCGATTATCGCGGCAGTGCCTGGACCGAGCATGCTGCGATCGCAGGGCACATTCTTGCGGGCGATGCGAAGGCGGCCGAACGCGCGGCGCTTGCACATGCGCAGACGGCGGGACGGATGACTGAGGAGAGATTGAGGGCGACGGACGAGGCGGCGTAGGCATTCACGCCGGAACGACAATCAAAAACAACGCAAGGAGGACGACTCATGAAACTGTCCCAGGAGCAATTGGAGTTCTTCGACCGCGAGGGCTGGCTGTTCCTGCCCGAACTGTTCAGCCCGGAGGAGGTCGATTTCCTCGCGCGCGAGGCGGTCGGCATCTATGACGCGAACCGGCCCGAAGTCTGGCGCGAGAAGAGCGGCGCGCCGCGCACCGCCTTTGCCGCGCATCTCTACAACGAGGCGTTCGGCATTCTCGGCGCGCATCCGCGCATGATCGACCCGGTCGAGCAATTGTTCGGCGAAAAGGTCTACATGCACCAATTCAAGATCAACGCGAAGTCGGCCTTCACCGGCGACGTCTGGCAATGGCACCAGGATTACGGCACCTGGAAGCGCGACGACGGCATGCCCGAGCCGCGCGCGATGAACATCGCGATCTTTCTGGACGAGGTGATGCCGATCAACGGCCCGCTGATGCTGGTGCCGCGCAGCCAGGACGCCGGTGATCTCCAAGCGTCGCATGACCTCGCCACCACGTCGTATCCGCTGTGG
Organism: Bradyrhizobium sp. 197; assembly: GCF_023073375.1. Classification (NCBI taxonomy): domain Bacteria; kingdom Pseudomonadati; phylum Pseudomonadota; class Alphaproteobacteria; order Hyphomicrobiales; family Nitrobacteraceae; genus Bradyrhizobium; species Bradyrhizobium sp. 197. The sequence goes on from NZ_JADPJJ010000092.1 coordinate 105,491, forward strand.
ACGCTCGACGAGGACACGGTGACGCGGCTGGTCAAGCAGGGCGGCATCGTGGCGCCGACCGGCAAGCCGGGCGGCATGCTGATGTTCCACGGCAACCTGGTGCACGGCTCGGCCGGCAACATCACGCCCTACCCGCGCAAGATCGTCTACCTGACGCTGAACGCGGTTTCGAACTACATCCGAAACCCGACGCGGCCGGAGTACATCGCGCATCGCGACTTCGCGCCGATCAAGACGGTGGACGACGACGCGCTGGTGCGGCTCGCCCGTGCGCCGCGGCAGGCGGCGGAGTAGACGCTCTCGTGCCCCGGACGCAGCGCAGCACGTCAGTGATGCGCTGCTGAGCCGGGGCCCACGCCGCGCGCAATACTCACTGGGTCCCGACTCTGCGGAGCAGCGTTGGGACGATGCTACGCATCGCCTAGGCTGCACCGCGTCCGGAACACGATCATGATCGGACATTCCCATGAACCTCTTCCGCCTTCTCCAGGCCCGCGTTTCCACCGGCAAGCCCGTCCGTGTCGCGCTGATCGGCGCCGGCAAATTCGGCTCGATGTTTTTGGCGCAGGTGCCGCACACGCCGGGGCTCGTGGTCCCCATCATTGTCGACATCGACCGGGATCGTGCGCGCGAGGCCTGCCGCACGGTCGGGTGGGACGAGGCCCGCATTGCCGCGACCGTCTTCACCGATGACGGCGCGCGCGCGATTGCCGGCGGCGCGATGGACGTGGTGGTGGAGGCGACCGGCAATCCGGCCGTCGGCATCAGGCACGCCCGCGCCGCGATCGCGGCGGGCAAGCATATCGTGATGGTCAATGTCGAGGCCGACGTGCTGGCGGGTCCGCTGCTCGCCGAGGAAGCGCACAAGGCCGGCGTGGTCTATTCGCTCGCCTATGGCGACCAGCCGGCACTGACCGCGGAGATGGTGGATTGGGCCCGCGCCACCGGGTTTCACGTGGTTGCCGCGGGCAAGGGGACAAAGTATCTGCCGGCCTATCACGACGTGACGCCTGACAGCGTCTGGCAGCATTACGGGCTGACCGCGGGAGAGGCGCAATCGGCCGGGATGAATCCGCAGATGTTCAACTCCTTCCTCGACGGCACCAAGTCGGCGATCGAGATGGCCGCGATCGCCAATGCCTGCGGGCTGGACGTACCCGCGGCGGGCCTGCTGTTTCCGCCCTGCGGCGTCGACGACCTGCCGCATATCATGCGCCCTCGCGACAGAGGCGGCGTGCTGGAGCGGTCCGGCGTGGTGGAAGTGGTCTCCTCGCTCGAGCGCGACGGAAGGCCGGTGTTTCGCGATCTGCGCTGGGGGGTCTATGTCGTGCTGGAGGCGCCGAACGACTACGCCGCCGACTGCTTCAGGCAATACGGCCTGAAGACCGACGCCAGCGGCCGCTTTGCTGCGATGTACAAGCCCTATCATTTGATCGGCCTCGAGCTGAACATCTCGGTGCTCTCGGCTGCGCTGCGGGGCGAGCCAACCGGGCAGCCCTACGGCTTCCGCGGCGACGTCGCCTCGGTGGCAAAACGCAATCTGCGCGCCGGCGAGATGCTGGACGGCGAAGGCGGCTACACGGTATGGGGCAAGCTGGTGCCGGCGGCCGCGAGCCTGAAGGCCGGCGCCTTGCCGATCGGCCTGGCGCATCGGCTGAAGCTGAAGCACGACGTTGCCCATGGCGAGATCGTGCGCTGGAGCGACGTCGAATTTGACGCGGGCAACGAGACGATCAGGACGCGGAAGGCAATGGAAGCGGCGTTCGTAAGCGCAGATCAGGTCGCGCACTCATAAATCGAGATTCATTGGTGCGGCCTGAGCGATGTCCGCTGGCCGACGCTTTGCGGACTCAAGCTGAACATTGTCTCAGGTCAGCTATGGGCCAACACCGGAAGTCGCTCGCGACCATCTTTTTCCGTAGCCATGGTCATTTCCCGGGCTGAATATGCACATTGTACTCGGCATTGCCGGCGCGGGGATTGCCAGTGCAATCTTGAGCGCCTCGGTATCAACTTGGATGGATGGGTCCGCTACCTGATTTCCGGCTTCATTGGCGGGTCTCACTATTTGGATTGTTCGTGCCGTACGGCCAACTTGAGGCTTCAGAATACTTTTGGACCACCAGGGCCAGCGGCCTGCACACGAGCAGACTGTCAGTCTCAAAGATCGCGAATACGCTGGCCCATGGAGGGCCGTGCAATAGTCGAGCTATCATTAACGGAACTGCCGAAGGGGGCAGATTATTTCGAATGTCGGCCCGTTAGCGGCGACAGCATTTTAAATTCGCACGATTGCCCGCGTCATTCCTGATCCGATTTCCTGCATCGTGATCGACGCCCTCTTGCGGATCCTCCGTATTTGCCCATCTCCGTATCCGGAAGGCGATCGCGTTGCGGGCCCCCAAAAACCGGGAGACACGTCGATGACATCACAGGGCGACGAGACCGCGCAATCCACGCGCATGGCGAATATTCCGTACGATCAGCGAGCCAAGATCACCATCGAGCGCAAAGGCCAGACAGTGTTGATTGGCATCAACCGGCCCTACATCGACAACCGACTGGACCCGGACGCGACAGAGAGCCTGGCGCGAGCCTACTACAATTACGACCGCGATCCCTCCCTCCGTGCCGCTGTTCTGTTCGGCTATGGCGATCGCTTCTCCAGAGGTATCGATGTCGATGCCTACAAGGCCTTCGCTCAGTCCGGAAAAAAAATGATGGATGGACCCGGCTTTATCGACCCTCTCGGGCGCACCAAGCCAGCGCTCACGAAGCCCCTGGTTGTCGCGGTGCATGGCGACACCTGGAATATGGCGCACGAGCTTTTTCTTGTCGCCGACATCCGCGTGGCGTCGGAAGACACGGAGTTCGGTCAGGACGAGAACACGCACGGCCGTTTTCCCGGCGGCGGTTCAACGGTACGTTTCCCCAGAGAGGCCGGATGGGGCAATGCGATGCGCTTCATTCTAACAGGCGATCATTGGGGAGCGAAGGAAGCTCTCCGGATGGGAATGGTTCAGGAAGTGCCCCCCGACCGGGATGCGGCTCTCGCGAAGGCTGTCGAGATCGCCAGCAAGATCGCCGCATGCGGCCCTCTCGGCATCAAGACGTCGCTGGCCTCCTCGCATATGGCGCTCGACGACTCCGAAACGGCGCTGGGCAAGCTCGACGACCAATATCGTGCGTTGTACGCGACCTGGGATTTCCGGGAAGGCCGCGATGCCGAGGTAGAAAAGCGTCCGCCCGTTTACGAGGGACGTTAGCGGCAAGCTCTCGACGATGGCTTATTTGCTCAGGACGTCTGGATTCTTGGGCGCTGCAAAGGCACGGGTGCGGTGATCCCCGGATTGGGACCATCGCAGGCACGGTTCGCGCCGACCGAAGCAGAGGTTCAGCCGTTCATCATCCCGACGCAGAACAAAACCTCAGTGATTTCCGCAATGGGTCGCAACCCGACAAACTGGCGCTCGGCTGCAAACTTCCGGTCTACCCCTCTGAGCCGACATGTAGCGGCACCGCCCCGACGGTAGCGATGGGCCAAAACTGGACAGACTCCAACCAACAGGCATTCGGCTTGCTCGCGGCAGTCGGCGCCCTATCTCGAATGGATCGCGAAGGGTTCAAAAAATGGAACGTTCCGCACTTGTCGCAGGAGCAACCGGTATAGTGGGCAACAATCTTGCCCAACATCTCCTGGAGCGGGGGTGGTCAGTTTACGGACTGGCACGCAGGCCAGCAATCGATATCCCCGGTATGTTGCCAATCGCTGCTGATCTGTTGGATCCGGCGTCCCTGGGTTCGGCGCTGCGCGAACTGCGTCCCACGCATGTTTTCTTCAGCACGTGGCTTAGGCAGAAAACGGAGGCAGAGAATATCCTGGTCAACTCTGTGATGGTGCGCAACTTGCTGGATGCATTGTCGTCTGCCGGGTCGGTCAGGCACGTCACACTTGTAACTGGCCTCAAGCACTATCTCGGGCCGTTCGAAGCCTATGGTCAAAGCAGCTTGATCGCCACTCCGTTTCGAGAGGACCAACCTCGGCTCGATACCGAGAATTTCTATTATGCCCAGGAAGACGAGGTGTTCGCGGCGGCGAATCGTGACGGCTTCAACTGGAACATTCACCGGCCACATACGATCATAGGCTATGCCGTCGGGAATGCCATGAACATGGGCACGACGCTCGCTGCGTACGCCACGATCTGCCGCGAAATCGGACGCCCGTTTCTGTTTCCAGGCTCTGCAACTCAGTGGAACGCACTAACGGATATGACGGACGCTAGACTGTTGGCCAGACATCTGGAATGGGCGGCCACGACAGATGCTGCCCGCAATCAGGCTTTCAATGTTGTCAACGGGGACGTGTTCCGTTGGAAGTGGATGTGGGGGCGCTTGGCAGCTTGGTTCGGACTGCAGCCAGCAGCGTTTCCGAGCGAAAGCCTTCCGCTTGAGCGACAGATGAGCGACGCCCATCAGATTTGGTCCGACATCGCCCGGAAGCATCGTCTGGCAGAACCGGATCTCAACCGGCTCGCGTCTGCGTGGCACACCGATGGTGACCTCGGTCGGCCGATCGAGGTTGTCACCGACATGAGCAAGAGTCGTCGGCTGGGGTTCCTTGACTATCAGCCGACGGACGAAAGTTTCTTCGACCTGTTCACGACTCTGCGAGAGAAGCGGATCATACCGTGAGCGAGGCGGCTCGCTCGAGGCGTTCGAACCGAGCGCGACTTCGGCTTAGGGTCAAAAGCGTCGGTCTAGCGCTCCACTGCAAACTCCCGGTCTACCCCGCTGAACCGACATGGAACGGCACCGCCTTAACGTAGCGATGGCCAGAAGCGTCGTTCGAACGTGAAAGCAAGGAGCGGCGCGCGCACCACATACAACGGGGGTTGCTGCTTGGAGAAAATGCAATGCGTGTTGTCTTGGGATTATGCCTTGTGATCGCGTCGTGTGCTTCTGCGAACGCCGCCCCAAGGTCGCATCACAACTCGCGACAAGCGATGACGCGTCCTGGCCAGGCTGGCACCCCGAGCTATATCACTCCACGCGGCGTGCACATCTATCGCGACGATTCCGTTCCGGGAGGTCTCCGGACCGATCACGACGATCCTCCTGCCTACGATGATCCATCCAAGTTTGGCGGCGGCTGATTGACGGAATCAGCGCGCGTCTGCTTTGGGTCAGACTGCGAAGAACTCAGGATGAGCAAATGCCGTCCGGATTACCCCTGAATGCGGACACCGCTCGGTGCAATTGGCATGTCGCGAAAGTCACACCAGCAGACGATGCTTGCCAGCTAACTAGCAAGCTACGCGGGCTCATCTGTTGGGCTGCCTGCGTTCCCTATGAGCAACGACCTCGAAGAGCAGGACGAAGGGTCCGATTATCGCAAAGCCGACGGTCCCGGATATGAGGATCATCTGAACCACGGAGTATTACTTCGTTACTTCTCCAGTCTTGATCTTTCCCGAGGCTGGGAATTTTGGTGAGGCTCATAGCTCATCATCGTCGCCATTGTCATCCTGATCGTCTTCGTCCGAATCGACGACCATCGCTTCGATGTACTCACGACGGACAGCCCCCAGCTGTGCGGCCCGATGTCGGATCGGCCAGGAAAAACCACCATCCCCCGGTCTCCTTTCCATGGACGGCAATCGCGCTTCACTTGCGGTCTCAAAAGGCTGACCATCCACTTCCACGCGCGGGTCATTCCAAGTTGCGAGATATCTTTTTCTAAAGCGCCCATTCGCCTACCGTATTAACTGGGGCGGTACGCCCATGTTCGTGCCACGTTTTGAGCTGATGCTTGAAGCACGGCAGAAAAAACAAAAGCGTCGGAGGAAACCGTCATGACAACGAAGTTGGCAAGTGCCGTCTGTATTCTCTCGCTCGTACTCTGGGGCTCGGCCGCAACCGTTCATATTGCATCGGCGCAAGCCCAGTCCATCCCCGCGCCCCCGCTCGCCGGTCCGCCATCGCCGGAGCAAGTGCAGCCGTGGGGTCTGCCACCACCGCCGCCCGGCATCGGACCGGTTACTTTGTTTGCGGATATCCATGATCAACCCCAGGGCAAGTTTCTCGAGGGCGGGGCCTTCGACAAGGCAGGCAACTTCTGGTTTGTCGCGATTGGCAGCGGCTGGGTGTCCTACCTCACTCCAGACGCCAAGCTGGTCCCCGGGTTCAACTGCAACCCGAAAGGAGACCTCGGTCCCGCTTGCGAACCGCAGGGGACGCGCTGGCATGACGGCAAGCTTTACGTCACGACCCGCCACCTCGGCGTCCTGGTCTATGATCCGGAGACGAAGAAACTAAGCTCGCTCGTTTCCACGTTCCATAACGAACTCTTCAAGGGTCCAAATGATCTCGACTTCGACGCCGAGGGCAACCTGTATTTCACCGACCCATGGGGAACAGGACCAGGACCCGATGCGGCTGATCGGACCGGCGCGGTGTATCAATATTCCAAGGACGGGATTCTCCGGCGCATCATCACTACGGGCAGTTTTCCTAACGGCATAGCGGTTTCGCCGGATGACGGCACGCTGGCTGTTGCGGATTATGCGAGCAACCGGATGCTGTATTATTCGTTCCTGCGAGGGCCGAATCCCGCCTGCGCCGACTGCGCCAACGATCCCTCGCACACGACATTCTTCTTCGCCACGGCCGGAAGCTACAATCCCGGCAACGGTGGGCCTGACGGCATCCACTATGACGTGCATGGGAATCTCTGGGCGGCGTGCGGCATCGGCGGAGTCATCGAGTACGATCCGCGTGGCTTCATCATCGGTTACGTACCGTTGCCAAATGGTGATTCCTCGGCCACGAACTTTGCCTTTGGCGGCGAGAATAACCAATATATCTACATGGAAGGTGCCGTCAGCGGAACCGTCTACAAGTTCAAGGCGCCCTACCCCGGACTGATTGGGCCAGATGGCGTGCGGTTGGCGGCGCAACCATGACTTCGCCGCGAGGCTGCTGCGGTGCGCACCGCATCAGCCGCGCATCACCGCATAGCCGCTGATTACCGCGATTTAATCTTCGTCCTCATCGTTCATTCACAGACGAACCTCTACACGTCCTGTGGAGATAACACTCAACGGGAGGAACTAGATGAAACTTAGAATCGCACTTCTCGCACTGGCCGCGTTAGGTGGCGCAGCTCTTTCGACCGGGACCGCTTCAGCAATGCCACTGGCCCCCTTGGGACAGTTCCAGTCTTCGAACGTCGAGAACGTCGCAGTGGTCTGCGGTCCGCGCGGTTGCCTCCGCACAAGGCCCGTGTATCGGCGCGGGGCCTACGTCGTCCGTCGCCCCTATGTACGTCGCAGCTATGGATACCATCGGAGCTATCGTCGGTACTAATTTGAAAGAGGGCTTCGGCCCTCTTTTTTCTTCCTGCTAACGTTTGGCCAAAATCTGCTTATCCATCGAGATCCAGATACTCGACGCATTGCTCGCCAATAAAGGCCTGCTTCTTCGGCGGTAGCCAACATGACTTTCGCCGTGCGCTGGGCATCAACGGGTTGCCATGCGTGCAGACCCCTATCTGTCACTTCCGCAGTCCGCCGTGCCTCACTAAGCGGACCTCAACGAAGTGCGCCGCTACTTCGCTGAAGGGCCACAATCTGACCTGGGCAACCATCCCGGATATATCGGCTTTGGTTCTGCGTCAGGGAAGCAGCCGCTCTTCCTTCGCCTGCCTGAACCACTTCCGGAACATGTCTTCGGTGTCCATCATCTCGGTGAAGCCGGCGCGGTTGATCTTCACGGTCGAGACGATCGAGGGCGAACCCGATTCGGCGTGGCCGTAGCGCAATCTGTAATCGGCGTATTGGAACGAGAGGCCGACGAATTCGGCCAGCGGAGGCGATACAAGGTCGTGCTTGCGCCGCAACGCATCCCAGGGGCCGACCCAGCTTGGAAAGGCCTCGGCGAGCGACAGCGGGACCGGCTTGCCCGGGATCATCTCCAGTGCATCCGCCACAGCAGGCCAGATGTTCTCCCACGTGAAGACGTCGCCATTGGTCACGTTGAAGGCCTCGTTCCGCGCGGCCTTGGCCTCTCCCGACCAGGCGATGGCGCGGGCGAGGACATCGACGTCGACCGCTTGCGCGAAGTGCGCCGCTACTTCGCTGAAGGGCCACAATCTGACCTGGGCAACCATCCCGGATATATCGGCTTTGGTTCTGCGTCAGGGAAGCAGCCGCTCTTCCTTCGCCTGCCTGAACCACTTCCGGAACATGTCTTCGGTGTCCATCATCTCGGTGAAGCCGGCGCGGTTGATCTTCACGGTCGAGACGATCGAGGGCGAACCCGATTCGGCGTGGCCGTAGCGCAAGCTGTAATCGGCGTATTGGAACGAGAGGCCGACGAATTCGGCCAGCGGAGGCGATACAAGGTCGTGCTTGCGCCGCAACGCATCCCAGGGGCCGACCCAGCTTGGAAAGGCCTCGGCGAGCGACAGCGGGACCGGCTTGCCCGGGATCATCTCCAGTGCATCCGCCACAGCAGGCCAGATGTTCTCCCACGTGAAGACGTCGCCATTGGTCACGTTGAAGGCCTCGTTCCGCGCGGCCTTGGCCTCTCCCGACCAGGCGATGGCGCGGGCGAGGAGATCGACGTCGACCGCTTGCGCGACGCGCGCGGCGCCACCGGGAAAATCGAGCGGCCTGCCCTGCTCGCGCAGCATCGCGGCGTAGACGCCGAGCGGCGGGATCAGGTCCATCGCGCCGCCCATGGCAAGGCCCACGATCAGGACCGGCCGCAGGATGCTCCAATGCCAACTCTTGCCCATTTGAAGTTCGCGCAAAAAGTTTTCCTGCGCCCAGTAGAAGTTGGGCTGCTCGTACATTTCGGAGCGGCCTTCGCGGGCCGGCACGGTCAAGGGGCGAACGTGAACGCCGTAGGCCTTGGTGCCCTGCAACAGGGCGACATGCTTGAGGCCGGGTGAGACCGGCTCGAGCGCAGCCATCAGATTGCGCAGCATCAGGTCGTTGGTCTTGATCTGCTGCGGATCGCGCCAGCCATCGACGAGTTGCTGCGCCTCGTAGAGCGCGGCGTAGATCAGATGGGTCGCGCCCTTGAACTCGTCCGCGGCGCGGCGGCAATCGGCTGCGCTGGTGAGGTCGATCGGGACGTGGCGGGCGCCGTAGAGGTCGCGCGGCCTGCGCCGCGACAGTGCAACGACCTCGCAGGGGTCCGATGTGCCGAAGTGTCGCAACGCGGCGTTGCCGACGAGACCGGTCGCTCCGGCGACCACGACCTTCTTGCCCGTCATGCGAGGCTCCCTGGTTTTTGCGCGACTAAATAGCAGATCGCTAAGGGGCCCGACTTGCGTCAGGCCGGCGTTCGCACCTGCGAGGCGCCGATGAGGCTTGATTCTCGAGAAGCGCCCGGCCATCCTCGCTCGCGGAACCGCAACGATCGGAATTCCACCAACGAGTGCCTCAAGGGCCTTTCGGAAACGCCACCAGGTCTCAACAGACACCGTCGAGCGTCGACGAA